>NZ_CP147404.1:247500-412500 GCF_037201805.1 Bacillus sp. FJAT-52991
AAAAGCTACCCCGGGGATAACAGGCTTATCTCCCCCAAGAGTCCACATCGACGGGGAGGTTTGGCACCTCGATGTCGGCTCATCGCATCCTGGGGCTGTAGTCGGTCCCAAGGGTTGGGCTGTTCGCCCATTAAAGCGGTACGCGAGCTGGGTTCAGAACGTCGTGAGACAGTTCGGTCCCTATCCGTCGCGGGCGCAGGAAATTTGAGAGGAGCTGTCCTTAGTACGAGAGGACCGGGATGGACGCACCGCTGGTGTACCAGTTGTCTTGCCAAAGGCATCGCTGGGTAGCTATGTGCGGACGGGATAAGTGCTGAAAGCATCTAAGCATGAAGCCCCCCTCAAGATGAGATTTCCCATAGCGCAAGCTAGTAAGATCCCTGAAAGATGATCAGGTAGATAGGTTCGAGGTGGAAGCGTGGCGACACGTGAAGCTGACGAATACTAATCGATCGAGGACTTTTCCTAGGCGATTTGTACGGTTACAATACTTATTATCCAGTTTTGAAAGAACAATTCTTTCAAACTTCATAGTCTGGTGGCGATAGCGAAGAGGTCACACCCGTTCCCATACCGAACACGGAAGTTAAGCTCTTCAGCGCCGATGGTAGTTGGGGGTTTCCCCCTGTGAGAGTAGGACGTTGCCAGGCGACTTCCCCAATAGGGGTTTTTATTTTGAGAATTTACATAGTAGGCCCGTTGGTCAAGCGGTTAAGACACCGCCCTTTCACGGCGGTAACACGGGTTCGAATCCCGTACGGGTCACCATTTGGAGGATTAGCTCAGCTGGGAGAGCACCTGCCTTACAAGCAGGGGGTCGGCGGTTCGATCCCGTCATCCTCCACCATTAATGACGTATTTATATATGCCGGTGTAGCTCAATTGGTAGAGCAACTGACTTGTAATCAGTAGGTTGGGGGTTCAAGTCCTCTTGCCGGCACCACTTTTAACAATATTATTTTGAGCCATTAGCTCAGTTGGTAGAGCATCTGACTTTTAATCAGAGGGTCGAAGGTTCGAGTCCTTCATGGCTCATTTTTGCGGGTGTGGCGGAATTGGCAGACGCACCAGACTTAGGATCTGGCGCCGCGAGGCGTGGGGGTTCGACTCCCTTCACCCGCATCGTAATTACGCGGAAGTAGTTCAGTGGTAGAACACCACCTTGCCAAGGTGGGGGTCGCGGGTTCGAATCCCGTCTTCCGCTCCATAAAAATGCCGGGGTGGCGGAACTGGCAGACGCACAGGACTTAAAATCCTGCGGTAGGTGACTACCGTACCGGTTCGATTCCGGTCCTCGGCACCACTTTTATGCGCCCGTAGCTCAATTGGATAGAGCGTTTGACTACGGATCAAAAGGTTAGGGGTTCGACTCCTCTCGGGCGCGCCATTATATTTATTCAAGCGGGAAGTAGCTCAGCTTGGTAGAGCACTTGGTTTGGGACCAAGGGGTCGCAGGTTCGAATCCTGTCTTCCCGACCATTGAAAGCTCTAAAAAATAACATGGGGCCTTAGCTCAGCTGGGAGAGCGCCTGCTTTGCACGCAGGAGGTCAGCGGTTCGATCCCGCTAGGCTCCACCAATTAAATTGTATAAAAATCATGGCGGTGTAGCTCAGCTGGCTAGAGCGTACGGTTCATACCCGTGAGGTCGGGGGTTCGATCCCCTCCGCCGCTATTTATAATATGGAGGAATACCCAAGTCTGGCTGAAGGGATCGGTCTTGAAAACCGACAGGCGGGTTAAACCGCGCGGGGGTTCGAATCCCTCTTCCTCCGCCATATTATAGAATATACTAAGTTTTATTCACAACGTCGCGGGGTGGAGCAGTCTGGTAGCTCGTCGGGCTCATAACCCGAAGGTCGCAGGTTCAAATCCTGTCCCCGCAATAAGTGGTCCGGTAGTTCAGTTGGTTAGAATGCCTGCCTGTCACGCAGGAGGTCGCGGGTTCGAGTCCCGTCCGGACCGCCATATTTTTTCAGCAGGGAATGCCCTATTGTTAATATATATTATGTGGCTCAGTAGCTCAGTTGGTAGAGCAATGGACTGAAAATCCATGTGTCGGCGGTTCGATTCCGTCCTGAGCCACCATTTTATATAAATATATGCCTTCTTTAATTTAGATATGGAGGGGTAGCGAAGTGGCTAAACGCGGCGGACTGTAAATCCGCTCCCTCAGGGTTCGGCGGTTCGAATCCGTCCCCCTCCACCAGTTTTTATAGGGGCATAGTTTAACGGTAGAACAGAGGTCTCCAAAACCTCCAGTGTGGGTTCGATTCCTACTGCCCCTGCCAAACTAAACTTAATATCATTTATGGCGGTCGTGGCGAAGTGGTTAACGCATCGGATTGTGGTTCCGACATTCGGGGGTTCGATTCCCCTCGGCCGCCCCATATTTAATTAATGGGCTATAGCCAAGCGGTAAGGCAACGGATTTTGATTCCGTCACGCGAAGGTTCGAATCCTTCTAGCCCAGCCATCCCATTTAAAGGGCGGCATAGCCAAGTGGTAAGGCAGAGGTCTGCAAAACCTTTATCACCGGTTCAAATCCGGTTGCCGCCTCCATTTTCGTCTATGCGGGTGTAGTTTAATGGTAAAACCTCAGCCTTCCAAGCTGATGTCGTGAGTTCGATTCTCATCACCCGCTCCATTTAATTTTAAATGGGCCTGTAGCTCAGCTGGTTAGAGCGCACGCCTGATAAGCGTGAGGTCGATGGTTCAAGTCCATTCAGGCCCACTTTGTTCCGCAGTAGCTCAGTGGTAGAGCTATCGGCTGTTAACCGATCGGTCGCAAGTTCGAATCTTGCCTGCGGAGTTAACTATTTCTGTGAATAAAAAATGTGCAAGGGAAAACATCCTTTGCACATTTTTTATTTTTCAGCTACTTTTATATGTAAAATCAAAAAGCATGTTTTGAAAATAGGTGGCTTTGTGGTAGTGATTTAATGTATAGTGATAGAATGAACGATAACGACGGGAGGAACTAAATGTATGTCGAATTTGCCGAATTGTCCAAAATGTAATTCAGAATATACATACGAAGATGGCAGTCTTTTTGTATGTCCAGAATGTGCGCATGAGTGGACGTTAGAATCAGAAGTTGAAAATAATGAAGATCAAAAGGTTGTCAAAGATGCGAATGGCAACATTTTAAAAGATGGTGATTCTGTCACTGTGATTAAAGATCTTAAAGTAAAAGGAAGTTCATCCACATTAAAAATCGGAACGAAAGTTAAAAGCATTCGTTTAGTTGATGGCGATCATAATATTGACTGTAAAATTGATGGTTTCGGTGCGATGAAATTAAAATCCGAATTTGTGAAAAAGGCGTGAATGCCGTTTTAATTTAAACATATTTTAATCCCTCTGTATGGAGTATACAGGGGGTGTCTTTTTATTAATTGAAGGAGTCCTGTGAAATGATAAGAGCGGCTATAGAACAAGATCTTGTCGAGATTTTAGATATATACAACGAGGCAATTATAAACACAACAGCAGTATATGATTACACGCCTCATTCATTGCAGGACAGAAGCCTTTGGTATCAAAAGAAGAAGGAAGAAAATGATCCTGTCATCGTGTATGAAGAGGAAGGAAAAGTGATGGGTTTTGCCACATTTGGCCCATTTAGAAATTGGCCTGCTTACCAATATACGATTGAGCATTCTGTGTACGTAGGAACAAATGGCAAACATAAAGGCATTGGAACAGCCCTGCTCCATGAATTAATCAAGATGGCCAAGGGACAAGACTATGTGACAATGGTAGCTGGAATTGATGATACAAATATCGCCAGTATAAAATTACACGAAAAACTTGGTTTTAAATACGCTGGAACGATCACTAAAGCCGGATACAAATTTAATAAATGGCTGAATCTGTCCTTCTATCAATTAGACTTATCTGATTGATATATAGGTTGCAGACTAGTATTGACGTATCCCTTTAGAAATGACGACCTAAGGGGATATTTTTATCCCGCATTAACGGGTTGTAAGACCCTCACCTCAACATGACAGAAGAAGCGTAGGCATGTAGGTGGGGGATCAACAGCCCGTAAACGCCCGATCCGTTCAACTAACCATCAGTGGGGGATGAAGAAAACCCCCACTGATTGAAGTTTCACTTTATATGTGAAAGAGACTTACTTTTGGAAAACGATTGATCTTCGAGACATATGTCCTTTCCGATATACTGATATGTATTTCATAATAAAAGGAATCAAAATTGAGGAGAGTAAAAGCTGAGAGGGTGGAGTCATGAAAGAAGTGAAAGATTATGAGCAATTAACAGCTTATTTGAAAGATCATCAAATAGAGTCTGTATTTAATGAACGGTTACTCCCTCATTTGTCACTGTATCACTTTGATAAAGGAGAAATCATTTGTTCCCAAGGTGATCCTTCAGAGTATTTGTACGTGCTTGTGAAGGGAAAGGTGAAAATCTACACTACCTCAGCGGAGGGGAAATCATTGATTCTCTCTTTTAAGACACCACTTGAAGTGATTGGGGATATTGAATACATACAGGGGATGGATATGATCAATACAGTGGAGGCTGTATCAGCTGTTAGTATGATTGGCGTTCATTATCATTGGCTGAAAAAATATGGACAAGAGTACACACCGTTGTTGCAATTTTTATTGGATATCATTACTCGAAAGTTTTACATTAAATCGAACGCTTCAAACTTTAATTTAATGTATCCGGTGGAGGTGCGACTAGCCAGTTATTTATTGTCTGTCTCCTTTGATGAATCTGATTCGCAGTTTAAAGGACAATTAAGCACAAGTAGTCTAAAGGATGCTGCCAACTTAATTGGAACGAGCTATAGGCACTTAAACCGTGTGATCCAGCAGTTTTGTCACAAGGGGCTGATTGAGCGAGGTAAAGAATTTATTCTTGTTAAGGACAGAGAAGGGCTACATACGTTAGCGAGCCGCAATATTTATGAATATGAGTATTTAAATGAACGATAGATTGAAATGGAGAGAGCATATTGAAAAAATATCAAACATTATTATTTGATATAGATGACACATTATTGGATTTTGGGGCAGCGGAAAATTTAGCACTGCGCTTGCTTTTTGAGGATCAAAACTTCCCTTTGACAGCCGAAATAGAAACGTATTATAAGCAAATTAATCAAGGGCTCTGGAAGTCCTTTGAAGAAGGAAAAATAGGGCGTGATGAGGTGCTGAATACTCGTTTTGCCGTTTTATTTAAGGAATACGGTCAAGAAGTGGATGGAGCTGTACTGGGCGAGAATTATCGAAGCTATTTAGAGAAGGGACATCAGTTAATAGATGGAGCCTTTGAGCTAATCACAAACCTACAACATCAATATGACTTATATATTGTGACGAATGGTGTGTCTAAGACTCAATATAAACGCTTACGTGATTCAGGCTTATACCCGTTATTTAAAGGCATCTTTGTTTCAGAGGACACCGGCTTTCAAAAGCCAATGAAGGAGTATTTTGATTATGTCTTTGCGAGAATTCCTAATTTCTCCTTGGACAAAGGATTGATTATTGGGGATTCCTTAAGCGCTGATATCAAAGGCGGCGAGCTTGCAGGTATAGACACATGTTGGTTCAATCCAAAGATGAAACCTAATGACACAGATATCGTCCCAACTTATCAAATTCAACAGCTTGATGAGTTATATCGGGTTTTAGAAGGGGAGAAGAAGCCTGCATTTGAGCTTTGTTAGTATAGTTAGAGCATGTTTTGATATATTTTGATCAAAGCATGCTCTTTTCATATGAAAAGTTACGCTCATTGTTCATTTGGAATATAAAGATTTACTTTAGCTTTTTCTTCTGGGTCTGTCGCAAACATTTGAGCTTGGGTTTGTAGTAGATGACGTGGAAGCAACGATTGAAAAGTTGAGAAAGCAAGATGTTCAAATACTTGTTGAGCCAGTAGCGAAACCTTGGGGACAAGTTGTTGTGTACATAGCAGATCCTGATGGAAACTATATTGAAATTTGCAGTTCTCTTGATTGATGTTAGAAGAAGCTGTTTGACGGGAAGTGTGAATAGCGTGGACGATCATTGTTATATTGACTTTTCATTTAGTCATCTCAATATATTTCTGCGAATCCAAAAATTATTTCATTACATTAAAGAAAGAAAAAAGGATGTTATTCAAACTGAAAATTTTGATGATGATATCCAACTGCTAGACTTTTTTACAGAAGAGGAATTGAATTATTTTTGGTGGCCGACAGAACAGGAAAACGAAGAATTTTGGGATATATATATCAAATTACCAAAGGAAAAAAGATTAGAACATTTAACATCTGTTCCTTGGGATTATGCCACTGTATTTGGAGAAATTGGTGTAGGGGATTATGAAATTACGGATTGTAAAATGATAAGTAACGACAAGGGAAGAGTATATTACTACCCTATTGGATTTCCGTATGGCGGAAATGAGCCATTGCAAGAAGCGATTAAAGTATTTGGGGCAAAAATAACCGCTGTCCGCGGATAAATGACGGTAAAAGCCTTTAAAATTCTCATAAGGTCATCACAAGAATTGATTCTTGAGGTGGTCTTTTTCATTTTTCTAAATGAATAAAAGAGCAGATATTATCCTTTTTAAAAAGGCATAAAAATTTTATACTTATCATTGAAGTGTTTTTTATTATTGGTAATGACAGCTTAGGGGGAACAGGATTGAAATCACCGTTTATTTCTTATGTAGCGTTATTTTTTGGGGTGCTTGCTTTATCGACGTCAGCCATCTTTGTGAAGCTGGCAGATGCACCAGCGGCTATTACCGCATTTTATCGGCTATTTTTTGCAACCATGATTCTTTTGCCGTTTTTAATAGTGAACAAAGAGAATCGTCAAGAGTTACGTTCATTGTCAACAAAGCAATGGGGACTGGGGCTATTATCTGGTTTATTTTTAGCAGCTCATTATGTGTTGTGGTTTGAATCATTAAATTATACATCAGTAGCAAGCTCGACGGTCATTGTCACGTTACAGCCATTGTTTTCAATGGTGGGCGGGTATTTTTTATTTAAAGAGCGCTTTAGTAAAGGGGCGATTGCAGGCTTTCTCGTCGCAATTGCTGGAAGCATCGTTATTGGCTGGGGAGATTTGCAGGTGAGTGGGGAGGCATTATTTGGTGATGTATTAGCCTTTATTGCAGCAGGTATGATTACAGCTTATTTCTTCGTTGGTCAGCATGTTCGTAAAAGCTTATCTCTCGTTCCTTATTCCATCATTGGATATGCAAGTAGCTCTTTATTTTTATGCTTGTTTGCGTTAAGTCAGCAAGTCTCTTTTGTCGATTATTCTGCCCAAACATGGTGGTCCTTTATTGGACTAGCCTTTATTGCCACGATTTTGGGGCAAACGGTGTTTAATTGGCTGTTGAAATGGTTAAGCACTTCCGTTATTTCAATGAGTATCTTAGGAGAAACGATTGGAACATGTATCCTTGCATATTTCATTTTGGGCGAGGTGATTTCATTTCAGCAAGGTGTGGGGATCACCCTTATTTTAATCGGTTTAGCTTTATTTTTATTGCAGCAAAGAAAGGTGTCATAGAGAGACGTTTATAATCAAAAGAAAGAAAATAGAGCAGTTTCATCTGTTTGAAACTGCTCACATGGATTCTCTTAATCTTTTAACAATTGATTTCTTAATTTAGACATTTCTTTGTCCAATAAAAAGGAGGCCCTTGATAGCTCGACTAATTGTTTTTGAGCTTCTTCTGGTATAGATGCGCCTTGATACTTATAGTTCAGCTTATGTTCAGTTGAGGCCCAAAAATCCATGGCGGATGTGCGGAGTTGAATTTCAGCGGGAACCCATAATACTTCATTAGATAAAATTACTTGCGTTTCGACAATAAGATGAAGGCTTTTGTAGCCGCTCTTTTTTGGATCTTTAATATAATCTTTGACGCGTATCATTCGAATATCTTCACGTTGCTCAATATGTTCCTTCAGCATATATACATCATCAATAAAGCTAGTAACAATTCGGACACCAGCAATATCTCTTATCTCTTGTTGAATGGCTTCTTGAGTTAATGGTATGTTTTTGTTTTCAATTTTATCTACCAATGAAAAGATGGTTTTCATGCGTGTTTTCAAATGTTCAATCGGAGAATAGCCGTGTGCTGTTTTCCATTCCAAATCAATAATCTTGAAATCACTTTCCAACTCATCTAATGCCATCTGATATGGGATGAAAAAGCCTTTCCAATTTTTTAAAGCAGCTTGGACAACATTGATTGAATCTGTCTCTTGATGCATAATAAACACCCCTTGTTCAAATTACGTTTTATTATGCTGTCATCATACCATAGCTTGTTTGGATCAGAAAGATATATGAGTGTTGGGAAATGAGAAATATAATAGTGATTGCGAATATGAGGATAGTGAGGCAAATAACTCTTGAATTTCTATCGTAAATGAACCATAGGCGTCCAATATTTCTTGCACATGATCTGCATAATCTTTTGGGGATCGTTCAACAGTTTCTTCATGTTCAGATTGAATTTGGTGGGCGAGTACTTTTTCTGCCATCAATTCTGATACTATATGTACATTGCGTCCTGATCGTACTTCGTTGAAAAAATTTTCCACCACTCTAAATTTCGATTTTTCAGCTAACGTAGTTAGTATAGTTCGATTCACTGAGGAATGTCCACAAAAGTGTATTTTGTGTGAATTTCACTATAGAAGCGACTAATATTATTTATATCTGTTATCATTTTGGTAAAGAATTAATTAAACGAAGGTGCTAAGTTTTATGATAAAATTGAAGATGGTGTGAAATGATAAAAAGGAATGGATAATAAAATCATGCGAAGTGAATTGAAGATGGCTAAAAGAATTCAAACAGCGCCTGCAACGACGTCGAAGCGGCCTTGGTCAACCATTTTGGCACAGACTGTTAAAACGGGAATCATTAAATCCAATCTGATTCCGATGTTTGCAGGATTAACATTGGCTTTATATACGTATGACATGGGACTAGTGGAACATATCCCGGAAATGATCTTTGCGTTTATTGGTTCAGCTTTCATTATGGGAGCGGCTGGCGCTTTTAATAATCTGTATGATCGTGATATTGATGCGGTGATGGAAAGAACAAAAACGAGACCGACTGTGACGGGTGAAATTAAGCCGACATCTGTATTGTGGCTCGGTATTTTGCTAACGGTCCTTGGTATTGGAGCACTCGCACTAACGACACCGTTAGCAGCATTTTTAGGGTTTTTAGGCTTGTTTTTTTATGTTGTACCTTATACGATGTGGACGAAGCGCCGAACGATTTATAATACGGAAGTAGGGAGTATTTCTGGAGCGATGCCTCCGCTGATTGGATGGGCGGCTGTTTATCCAGACATCACACATCCGGCTATTCTCGGTCTGTTTATCGTGATGATCATTTGGCAAATGCCGCACTTCTATGCGATAGCGATTCGGAAGCACGATGAGTATAAGGCAGCAAAGGTTCCGATGCTGCCGGTAGTGAAAGGCTTTAAACGCACCTATATTCAAACGAATATTTATTTAGTTGTTTTGATCGCAACAAGTTTTCTTTTTATGTCATTAAGTGTGGGCATTACGTTAGTCGCACTTCTATTAAGTGTGGCTTGGCTTGTTTTAAGTGTAGTCGGTTACCGAAAAATGGATTCGGAGAAATGGGCGAAATCGCTGTTTCTGTATTCGCTGATCCATATGACTGTCCTGTTTTCGACGGTCATCATTTACTCGATTATTGGTATAGTGTTTGACTTATAAAAAATACGTGTTTTTTTAACACCGTCCGTAAAAATATGGGCGGTGTTTTGTTTGTTTTTCCGTTGGAGGTGGTTGAATACGTTTAAGAAAATCGTATAAAAAATGAAATATTTCATATGATAATCGGCTTGTTTTTTAGTTTACCCCGCATTAACGGGCTGTAAGACCCCCCACCTCAACATGGCAGAAGGAGCGTAGCCATGTAGGTGTAGGATCAACAGCCCGTAAACGCCCGATCCGTTCGGGCCTGCACGATGCAGGTTACAAAGGCGTTGCAACAGGACGTTGCGCTCTTAGCCTTTGTTCTTCTTTTAATCAGTGGGGGATGAAGAAAACCCCCACTGATTGAAGTTTCACTTTATCCCTGTAAATATACAGGGATAATTGGTATAAATAAACCAAAACCATGAGGCTGTTTTCTTGTTTTATCAAATATTGGAGGTATATAATCTAGTTGATTCATAGTTTTCAAATCAAAAGGAGAGAGCAACTTATGACAAGTCAGTTAAGTCCGAAAGTAGTTTCATTTTTAAACGGTTTGAAAAAGCTTTACATCAACGGTGAATTTGTTGATTCTGTATCTGGAAAAACATTCGAAACATTGAACCCTGCTACGGGCGAAGTGTTAGCTGTCGTATCAGAAGCTGTAGAAGAAGATATCGACTTAGCCGTTCGTGCAGCAAGAGAAGCATTCGATAACGGTGCTTGGTCGAAAATGGGATCAGCTGAAAGAAGCCGCTTAATTTATAAATTAGCGGATTTAATGGAAGAGAATAAACTAGAGCTTGCTCAATTAGATACGTTAGATAATGGTAAACCACTTCAAGAAACATTAAATGCGGATGTGCCATTAGCGATTGAACATTTTCGTTACTTTGCGGGTTGGTCAACGAAAATTGTGGGTCAAACGATTCCGGTACAAGGAAACTTCTTCATGTACACAAGACATGAACCAGTGGGAGTAGTTGGACAAATTATTCCTTGGAACTTCCCATTATTAATGGCTGCTTGGAAGTTAGGTGCTTCTCTTGCTACGGGTTGTACAGTTGTTCTTAAGCCAGCAGAAAATACACCTTTATCAGCGTTATATTTAGCAACATTAATAGAAGAAGCGGGCTTCCCTAAAGGGGTTGTCAACATTGTTCCGGGATATGGTAAAACAGCTGGACAACCAATCGTTGATCATCCATTAGTAGATAAAATTGCCTTCACAGGTTCTACACCAGTTGGTAAAGCGATTATGAAATCAGCGGCTGATACAATGAAACGCGTTACACTTGAACTTGGTGGTAAATCACCTAATATCATTTTACCAGATGCCGATTTAACGAAAGCGATTCCAGGAGCGTTGATGGGTATTATGTTTAACCAAGGTCAAGTATGCTGTGCAGGAAGCCGTCTATTCGTACAAAAGAAAATGTACGATAACGTAATGGCGGACTTAACAGCAGCAGCGAAATCTGTGAAACAAGGTAATGGTTTAGATTTAGATACAACGATGGGGCCTTTAATCTCTGCTCAACAACAACAACGAGTGAAAGGCTATATTGATCAAGGAATCGAAGAAGGTGCAGAAGTATTAACTGGCGGTACGATCCCATTTGATAAAGGATATTTCGTGTCTCCAACAATCTTTGCGGACGTTGATAGCAAAATGGCGATCGCCAATGAAGAAATCTTTGGCCCAGTTGTTGCAGCGATGCCATTTGATGATATTGATGATTTAGTGGCAAAAGCAAACAACTCTCATTATGGGTTAGCAGCAGGTATTTGGACACAAGACTTGAAAAAAGCTCATAGCATTGCACATAAATTACAAGCTGGAACTGTATGGATCAACGCTTACAACGTATTTGATGCGGCAGCTCCGTTTGGTGGATATAAACAATCAGGAATCGGACGCGAAATGGGAAGTTACGCTCTAGATAACTTCACAGAAGTAAAAAGCGTTTGGGTGAATATGGACTAAGTAAGAGCGAAAAAGCCGTGTTTAAGTTGCACGGCTTTTTTGTTTTGGTGATTTATTGAATTTCTTCATGCTATAAAATTGAAGACAGAGAGAGAATCCCATAAAAAGAATAGCAAAATAGATTAATGCTATCGTTCCCATTCCTGAGTAAATAACTATGCCACCCAACGTAGCTCCTACTGCGCTACCTAAGTAGTTAATTGAGCTATTCAAAGCGACGGCTGCACTCCCCTGCTGAGGTTGATAAGACAGCAAAATATGTTGCTGTGGCGCTTGAGATGCCCACCCCATGGCTCCCCAAATAAAAAATGGTAAGTACTTCAAAATAGATAAGTTTATCAAAATAGGAATGCATATGATCGATACTGTTAATGTCATTAAAATGATCACCATTAAAACTTTAGGCTTTTTAAAGTAATCTATGAAATAGCCAATAGATAAGCTTCCAAGCAAACCACCTAATCCCCAAGCCCATAAGTAAATAGTTAGATCTTTATCAGAAGTAAGGTCAGGTATTAAGGACGACAAATACGTATATAAACCTAAGCTTGCAATACTTGCGCAAAACGTGATTAAGACCGTTATCGTCACTCTTTTATCTGTGAACATGGATAGTCTTTCTTTTATAGCAGGTGGTGGAGTAACAGGAATATCAGGTAGAAACTTGAACATACATAAAGTAGCAGTGAAACTAAAGATGACAACAAACCACATCGTCAATTGCCACTCAAACATATTAGCAAGATATAGACCAATGGGAACGCCTAATACGGTTCCCATACTCATGCCTCCAATGGTGAAGCTTAATGCTCGACCTTTTTTCTCGATGGGAACGAATGTAGTAGAGCTTGCTACTGCTAAGGGTGAAAACAATCCAGCTCCCATACCAGCAATCGCCCTTGATAGTAGAAATATAGAAAAACTAGGAGCCAAAGCGCTCAGTACATTGGCAAGTCCAAAAATGAACATGGAACTTAATAAAATCTTTTTAGTTTGCCTTCCAGCTAGGAGAGAAGCAAAAAGCGGAGCCGA
Source organism: Bacillus sp. FJAT-52991 (assembly GCF_037201805.1). Classification (GTDB taxonomy): domain Bacteria; phylum Bacillota; class Bacilli; order Bacillales; family Domibacillaceae; genus Bacillus_CE; species Bacillus_CE kandeliae. Next base: position 260,275 of record NZ_CP147404.1, read on the forward strand.
TACGGCATAAAATAAAGTAAAGACACTGACTGCTTGCCCTACTTGGGAAGCATTTTTCTGATAGGTTGCACTTATTCCAGGGATTAAACCAGCAATGATATAGGCATCAAATCCGAGAGTGAACATACCTATTGTGAGGATGAAGACTTGTTGTGAATACCGGTGTTAAAATCCTCAATAATAACGGTTTAAAATTCCCCAGTTATCACAGATAATCTATTTCGATTAGAGATAGATTGGAAGTGTAGGAATGACGTTATTGTTGGAGGATTTTTTGATGATTCGAGAATTGAAACAGAAAGGCTGGGCCATAAGTGCTATCGCCAGGGAAACTGGATTTGATCGAAAAACGGTGAGGAATTATATCAATGCTGAAAGTTCACCTCAATCAAAGCCGCGTGCCAAGCGACCAAGCAAACTAGATCCATACAAGCCTTATTTGTTGGAACGTATCAAAGAAGGCACGACCAATTGTGCTGTACTGATTGAGGAAATTCGTGCGATGGGGTATCAAGGCAAAAGTACGATCCTTCGAGATTTTGTTCAACCGTACCGAGAAGCCCCCAAGAAACAAGCAACCGTGCGGTTTGAAACAGCTCCAGGACGACAAGCGCAAGTGGATTGGGCAGAAGATATTGGTGAATTTATGGTTAATGGGGAAAAACGATCGCTTTATGCCTTCATCATGATCTTAAGTTATTCCCGTAAACGCTATATTGAATTTACAACCGATATGACACAAGAAACCTTGATGAAATGTCATATGAACGCTTTTAGTTATTTTTATGGGATGCCGCAACAGTTGCTTTACGATAATATGCGTACTGTGGTCACCAAACATAGCTTGAAGCAAATTCGTTTCAACAAAAAATTCGAGGATTTCCTCAACTACTACGGGATTATCCCTAAAGCCTGTAAGCCCTACAGGGCTCAAACAAAAGGAAAAGTAGAACGAGCAGTTGCTTATTTAAAAACGAATTTTTTGAAGCGTCGTCTACCTGAAACATTAGAAGAACTGAATTATGAAGTACGAAAATGGCTAGATGAGGTTGTCCATAAAAAAAGAAACCAAACTACGCAACAAACACCGAATGAACGATTTGAGGAAGAGCGAGGATTATTACTTGCGTGGAATATAAAACCTTTATACCCTATTCAACAATGGGAACTCCGGGAAGTGAGTAAGGATTGCTTGATTTCATATAAAGGGAATCAATATTCTGTCCCTTATCGATTTGTCGGACAGCGTTTAAAGATTCGGGAAAACGATGAAGCCATACTAGAAATTTATGATGAACACGAGTGTATAGCCACACATCCAGTGATCGATGGAAAGCGTCAAATGACGCTAGAAAGTAGCCATTACAGTGGTTTACCTGGAACAAAAAAAGAGCAGGAAATGAATCTAAATGGTTTGGCGACCCCAGATTCTCCTACTCCAACATCCAATGTCGTCCATCGATCATTGGCTGAATACGCTGCCCTCGAGGAAGGTGATTAATTGTGTACTCATTACTCGAAGAACGCTTAAAAGTGTTAGGTTGGCAGCAAACGGCACATCAACTAGATTCATTAGTTGAAAGTGCTTCTGCCAATAATGTATCATATTTTGACTTTCTTGACACGCTTGTGAAGCAAGAATGGGAGCAGCGAGAAGCTCAAGCACTCACAAAGCGCATACAAAAAGCAAGATTTCCCTATAGCAAAACGATTCATGATTTTGATTTTAGCTTTCAACCAAGTATTAGCGAGCAACGCGTAAAAGAAACGCTCACATGTCGCTTTATTGCGAATGGGGAAAATCGCTTGATCTTAGGACCGCCAGGTGTCGGGAAAACCCATTTAGCCATTGGTTTTGGCTTAGAAGCACTCGCAAAAGGCTATCATGTGTTATTTATGACAGCGGATGACTTAGGTGAACAATGCCAAAAAGCAGCTAAAAAAGGAACGATGAATTACTTAATCAATCGTCTCTGTAAACCGGACTTAATTATTCTGGATGAGGTCGGCTATTTTTCGTTTGATACTTTAACAGCTAATCTATTTTTTCAAGTGGTTTCAAAGCGTTATGAAAAAGGTGCGATGATCATTACATCGAATAAATCCTATGTAGAATGGGGAAAAACTTTCGGTGATGATGTACTGGCGACGGCGATTCTGGACCGTCTCCTCCATCACTCCGTTACGTTTAATATTAAAGGTGATTCATATCGCATGGAGGAAAAGAAAAAAGCTGGGATCTTCCCAACTCCTCCAGCGATAGAATCGGAAAAGTGAGGATTTTTATTCCGGCATTTTTGGGGAATTTTACGCCGGTATTGACACTTGTCTCATAGTAACGCTCCTTTAGTGTGTAAAAATGATTGATCAAACGATATGTTATACTTGGAATCATATCCATATTTTAAAAACTAGCATTTTATCTAATGAAAAAGAACCATCATTGTGTTAGAAGGGTATAACAAAAAGTTATAACGTTTGGAGAGAAGAATGGATGAATACAGAGTGGTTGCAAAGTTTTGTTGATGCTGCTAATCAAAAAAGTTTATCTAAAGCTGCAAATTTAAATAATATTTCTCAGCCAGCATTAAGTAAACATATTCGCCATTTGGAAAATGATCTCGATGTCATATTATTTCATCGGACTTCTAAAGGTATCGAACTGACAGAAGCTGGAGAAAGGTTCTATGCTCGGATTAAGCCTGTTATGGCTGAATTAAATGCTATTCGTCAAGAATTGCGAACATTTTTTCAGGATCATCCGATAGCGATAGGGAGTTTGCCTAGTTTGGCAACTTACTATTTACCTTCGAGGATTAAAGGGTTTAATTTCTTAGGTAGACCAATCAATTTAATGATTCAAAATACTTCTGAAGAATTGGTAAGGTCATTACAGGAAGGAAGACTCGATGCTGCCTTTATTGACAGTATGTATACAAAGAGTTCGTTATGGAGTTGTGAATTGTTTACGGAGCCTTATTGTGCCGTGGTTCCTTTAGGACATCCTTTTCAATCAAAAAAAGCAGTTGAACTTGCTGATTTATGTAAAGAACCGCTGATTGTTCACCAAGCTCCATGTGATACGAGAAAGAGGATTATTCATCAAATGGAATCATTAGGGTGTAAACCAAACATAGTTAGTGAAGTAGCTTTTGGTGATTTCGTTTTTGGAGCGGTGTCGGCTGGAATGGGAATCACGATCTCACCAGAAATGATGGTTAAGCATGTCAGTCATCAACAGATTTTTACGTTGCCGATTACTAATTTTGGAGAAAAGAGATCGATTTCATTAGTTACTCAGACTAGGGAAATCGGATTGAAATTATCTAGGTTTTTGTCAAAGTTTGAAAATTAAGCGTGAAAAAAGTGAATGTGACAGATTCAATGATTGATTGGGAATTAGATCGGCTTATGTAATTGATAGGTTTGAATAGGAAAATAAAAGACTCATGACAAACGCCTTGTCATGAGTCTGAAGGTTTTGATTAACGATTTTTCATCCACTCTGGCTTACCGAAACCTTTGAATTCAGTGTCGATGATTTTTTCAAATTCTTTTGATTCAACGATTTCGATGATGTCTTTTGATAACTGTGAGTCTTTGTTTTCTTCTTTTACAGCTATAACATTACGGAATTGATCAGGCATATCTTCTAAAAACAATGCTTTTTGTAAGTCTAATCCTGCTGCTAATGCAAAGTTACCAGGAACAGCGGCAATGTCTGCACTTTCGATTGCGCGTGGTAGGCCAGCTGCTTCAATTGGTTGAAATTGTAGGTTTTTCGGGTTTTCAATGACATCTTTCTCTGATGCTTTTAGCTCTTCAATGTTAGGGTCAATTTTAATTAACCCTTGTTCTTGCAAAGAAAGTAGTGTGCGTGCAGCATTAGATGGGTCGTTAGCAATTGCTATGCGAGCACCATCTTTAATGTCATCAATGGATTGATACTCTTTAGCAAAGAAGCCCATTGGTGCAGTTGGTACGATAATCAAGCCTGTTAATTTCATATTGTTTTCTTTGGCGAAGTTTTCAAGGTAGATGCTATGTTGGAATAAATTAGCGTCAATATCGCCAGCATCTAATGCTTTGTTTGGTTGGACATAGTCACTGAATTCAACTAGTTCTACTTTGTAGCCTTTTTCCTCTAATGGTGGGATGATGGCTTTTTTCAACATATCACTATATGGACCAGCTGTCGCTCCAAGCTTGATTTCCTTGCTGGCATCAGCTGATTCGCTCTTGTCATCCTTTCCTCCACAAGCTGCTAGTGCAGTAGTTAATATTAATACAAGTGCTGCTAATAAAAACTTCTTCATGTTGATTTCTCCTTCTCTATTTATCTTTTATCAATGGTTTTGGCAATTAAATCTCCCGTCTGTTGAATCAGTTGTACAATGATGATTAAAATGACGACTGTGGCAATCATGATTGTGTTGTCATAGCGGTAATAGCCGAAGCGAATGGCTAAATCCCCAATGCCGCCACCACCGACGATGCCAGCCATAGCCGAATAGGCAACAAGGCTAATAATCGTTAGTGTAATCCCTTGTACGACGCTTGATTTCGCTTCGGGTAATAAGACATCTTTTACAATCATCCAAGGAGTCGCTCCAACTGCAATCGCTGCTTCAATGACGCCTTTATCAATTTCTCGCAAAGATGTTTCGACAAGACGGGCAAAAAACGGAATACCAGCTACGGATAGTGAAACACTCGCTGCAATCGGTCCAATCGTATCTCCGACTAATAATTTAGTCAGAGGGAAGAGGGCGACTAGCAAAATAATGAACGGAATGGAACGAATCATATTGACGATAAAACCTAAAATTCCTTTCACAAAGCGATTTTCCCAGAAGAGGCCTTTATCTGTGACAAATAAAATAATGCCAAGCGGTAAACCAACAATAAGTGAAATGCTTAAAGAAATACCGATCATTAACAAAGTTTCACCGAAAGCTTTCCAAATGTCTGGTAACATATCAATGAAATGCTGGACATCAAATAACATGTTCAATCACCTCCACATAAGCGCCACGGCTTTCCATATAGGACCTTGCTTTTGCAATGTTATCCTCTTGTCCTTGTAATTCCATTAGAAAGATTCCTAGCGGCTTTTCTTGAATATAGTCAATCGTTCCATGTAGAAAATTTCCTTTCACGTCAAAGTTTTGGAGCATATCGGAAATCACTCCTTCACCAGCAACGTCTCCTTTAAATAATACTTTTACGATTTTTCCTTTCACGCTCTGTCCAATCGATGGCGGCAAGTCAAAGGATACGACACTACTAATGAACTCTTTCGTTAGCATTTTTTCTGGATTGGCGAAAATATCATACACCTGACCTTGTTCGATCACTTTCCCATCTTGCATGACGACCATGCGATCACAAATTTCTTTCACGACATCCATTTCATGAGTAATGAGGACGATAGTGATATTCAGTTCACGATTAATTTTTTTCAGCAACCGCAAAATAGATATGGTCGTTTTGGGATCGAGTGCGGACGTCGCTTCATCGCAAAGTAAGATCGATGGATTATTGGCTAGCGCCCTTGCAATGCCTACCCGTTGTTTTTGTCCGCCGCTAAGTTGAGCGGGGTAGACATCTATTTTCTCTGCAAGCCCAACCATGTCTAATAGTTCGCGTACTCGGCTAGCAATCTGTTCTTTTGGTGTATTGGCTGCCCTTAAAGCGAAGCTAATGTTTTCACCGACAGTTTTTTGACTGATGAGGTAGAAGTGTTGAAAGATCATCCCGATTTTTAAGCGGGCTTTACGTAAAGCATATCCTTGTAATTTCGTTAAATCTTTCCCATCAACGACGATGCTACCGCTTGTTGGGCGTTCTAATAAATTGATGCAGCGAAGCAGGGAACTCTTACCTGCCCCTGAGTAACCGACAATGCCAAATACTTCACCTTTTTGGATGGTGAGCGACACATCGTCAACGCCTGTTACCTGTTTCTTTTTTGTTTGATATATTTTTGTAAGATTCTGAATCTGTAACATAAGGAATCCCTCTTATCTATGTATAAATTTCCTGAAAAATAAAAAATGCTTCTTTCCATATATGAAAGAAGCATCGTTTAAGAAACGGTCGATTTATCTTTCAGAATGAAAACCATTCTGTAGGAATTAGCACCTTCCCATCATATGGGGGTTGCCGGACGTCATAGGGCCTATCCCTCGGTCACTCGTGATAAATTCCAATTATTCAAATGTGTTTTAAGTAATTTATTGAAAGGTATGTTCTATATCATAAAATGCTTTTTGGTTATTGTCAAATACTTTTTTGAAAATTTTAATTATAATGGGAAGAACAATGGAATGACCACCATCATGACGATCATCACCAATATTTGCAATGGCACACCCACTCTCACGAAGTCCGTGAACTTATAGCCTCCCGCTGTCATCACAAGAGCATTCGATGGGGAAGCGACAGGTGTGGAAAAGGCCATATTGGCACTGACAGCTACAGCAACTAACATAGTGGCAGGATTCACATCCATGCTAATCGCGGCATTGAAAGCAATAGGTGCAAATAGCACAGTAGTAGCTGTATTGCTAATGAATTGGCTGAAGACCATCGTTAAAAAATAAATGCCTGCGAGAACACCCATCGCACCAAATCCACCAAGCAATTGAACAATTCCTTCTGAAAGAATCGTCATCCCACCCGTTTTCTCTAAGGCTGTAGCCATCGGTAGCATAGCAGCAACTAAGACAATGCTTTCCCAGTTGATCCGACTATACGCATCGTCCATATTTCGAACACATCCAGTCACAATCATCAATACTGCACCGATTAAAACAGAGATGGAAGCAGGGAAGACTTCAAATACCATCAGTAAAATCATCAACAACATAATTCCACCAGCAATGGGAGCTTTTCCACTTGCTGCCGCCATACTTGCGTGTTCTTTTGGTTGCCCGATAACGACAACATCCTTCGTTTCTCTCGCCAGCAGTTCAATTTCATCCCATGCTCCTTGAACTAAGAGCGCATCACCAAATCGAAGTCGTTGTTTAGACATTTGTTGTAACACATATTCACCTTGACGGTTAATCCCGATAATATTTAAATTGTATTTTTCGCGGAAGCCAACCTCTCTAACGGTTTTATTAATTAAACTAGAATGAGGAGTTAACAGCACTTCTGCGATGCCTAGCTCTTTAGAAACGAGTTCATTTGCTTCTGATTGTTCGTCTTCTAATATTAACGCATAATCTTCAACAAACGTTTTGACATTGTCGAGAGAACCTTGAATATACAGCAAATCTTTCGGCTGAACGATGCTTTCTGGACCAGCCATTTCTTGATAAGTAACAGGCAAAAGGTTAATCCCATCTGTTGATTTTCGACTAATTTTCAATATGCATAATTGATATTGAACTGGGATTTTTAATTGAGCTAGTCGTTTTCCTACTATTTCTGAATCATCCGGTACTTTTACTCGATATAAACGCCCGCCTAATTGATAATCAACGGCAAGCTGTTTAGGAGAGAGTTTATGTTCTGCTTTGGACTGGCTATTATTTTTTTCGTTAGGTAGCAAGCGGTTACGAACAAGAAATAAATAAATAATTCCAGTGATGACACCGATGATACCAATTGGCGTGATCTCAAAGAAACCAAGCTTGTCATAGCCGTGATCCACAAGGCTTTGACTAATAATTAAGTTAGAGGGAGAGGCAATGAGTGTTAACATTCCCGAAAAGCTGGCCATGTAGGATAATGGGATTAAAAACTTGGATGGACTGCTATTGATACTCGTTGCAATGCTGACAACGATCGGTATCATTAAAGCAACCGTACCTGTATTACTTAAAAAAGCACCCACACAAGCAACAATAACGAGCAGCAAAACAAATAATCGCTTCTCGCTATCTCCTGAGAAGCGAAGAAGGAGATTTCCCGCCATTTGTGCAAGCCCTGTACGAAAAATACCGGCCCCTACGATAAATAATCCAGCCAACATAATCACAACAGAATTAGAAAAACCTGCAAAAGCTTCGGTCGGATCTAAAATTCCAGTCAAGACAAGGGCAAGCAAGGAGAGCATCGCTACAAGATCCGTCCGCAGACGATTCATCATAAATAAAACAATCGTAATCCCTAAAATGACAAATGTTAAAGTCAGCTGCAAAATAATCGGATTCCTTTCTTTAGGTCATTATAATCAGTTGTCTCTAACTATTTTACTATATACATTCCGGATATTTACTAACAAACGTGAATACTTCGTGGAATAAGCAAGGTGGTTCAATGTGCTCATTTCCTATGAAAAATAAACTACTATACTAGTTTATTATTTGATCACGTTAACGATCATTCAATTGGAAATAATATGAATGTGGGATATGATGAAATGAACATGAGGAGTCAATTAAATGAAAAAATTTAGAGGAATATACCTTTTTCATATTGAATTATTGAAAAGAAAAATTAAAAATCTTCAACTAACTAGACAGGTTAATTGAATATAAAGAAGCGAATTGCCTTCTAAGATTTGTTGAAAAATGGGTGAGGGATACTATGTTATTTCAAAATGGTAATTTAAAAGTTCGTAAATTAAAGGAAAAAGATAAATACTTTCTGGTAAAATGGCTTTCTGATCTAACTGTTCTTGAATTTTATGAAGGAAGGGACAATCCTTTTGATTTAGATAAGGTTAATGAAGTTTTTTATGTTTCCAAGGATGATACAGTTAAATGTATTGTGGAATATGAAGACAACGAAATAGGATATATCCAATATTATCAATTAGATGATGAAACAAAAAAAGAATATGGATACCTTGATGATAATATTTATGGAATAGACCAATTCATAGGTGAAGTAAAGTATTGGAATAAAGGGTTTGGAACGTTACTTGTTACATCTATGGTGAAATATTTAATCGAGCACAAGCAAGCAGACCGAGTAGTTATGGACCCTCAAATGAAAAATACAAGGGCTTTAAAGTGTTATAAAAAGTGTGGTTTTAAAAAAATTAGAACTCTCCCTAAACATGAGCTTCACGAAGGTGAATATCAGGATTGTTGGTTAATTGAGTACAAAAATTGAACTCAACTTTTGTTAAATTAACGAGTGTGTTAGTAAAGAAGAAAGGACATTACATATTAGTCGTATAAAATATGCAATGTCCTTTTCTCAAAAACACTTGACTTTTGATAAAAGAGCCAATAGCATATATAATAAATCGTAATGATTACGATTAAAAAGGAAGGGTGACAAATTATGAGAGTAAATATTACGTTACAATGTACAGAAACGGGAGACCGTAATTATATGACGACGAAGAATAAACGGAATAATCCAGAGCGTTTAGAGTTAAAGAAATATTGTCCGCGTTTAAAGCGTTATACACTTCATCGCGAGACGAAATAAAACGATGATGGATTGGCAGAGCTTGAACTTGGATCAAGCGCCCGCAACATTTCTGATGCTAGAAGTGCGTGCAGAAGAATCATTCATCATCTTTAAAACGAAATAATAACGATTTTCAAAAGAGTGGGGGGAGAAAGATGGGGAAAATACCGGTAACCGTTTTAAGTGGTTTTCTTGGTGCAGGAAAAACAACCATGCTGAATCATTTGCTGGCCAATCGTGATGGAAAAAAGCTAGCGGTCATTGTCAATGATATGAGTGAAATTAATATTGATGCCGATCTTGTGAATCAAAATGGTTTCAGACGAACAGAGGAGAAGTTTATTGAACTGCAAAATGGCTGTATTTGCTGTACATTACGGGAAGATTTACTCATTGAAGTGGATAAATTGGCGAAAAAAGGCGATCTCGATGGGATTGTGATTGAGTCGACGGGCATTAGTGAACCATTGCCGGTTGCTCAAACATTTACATATCAAGATGAAGAGTTGGGAATCGATTTAACGGCTTCTTGTCAATTAGATACAATGGTCACAGTGGTCGATGCTTTTCGTTTTTGGCATGATTACTCTTCTGGTGAATCACTTATTGACCGCAAGCAGGCAGCAGGAGAAGAAGATACAAGAGAAATTGTGGATTTATTAATTGATCAAATTGAATTTGCTGATGTGATTGTACTGAATAAAATTGATCTGGTTGATGAGGAGACGAAAATTGCTTTATATGGTTTTGTGAAAAAGCTGAATTCAACAGCCCACATCATTGAATCATCTTTTGGAAAAGTGCCTACTGATCAATTATTTCAAACGAATTTATTTGATTTTGAACGGGCAAGCCAAAGCGTAGGCTGGCTTAAGGAGTTAAACGGGGAGCATACGCCAGAAACAGAGGAGTTTGGTATTTCTTCTTTCGTCTATGAGCGAAATATTCCGTTTCATCCAGGTCGCTTTGAGCAATTTTGGCATGACTTACCTGTGGAAGTGATACGTTCGAAAGGGTTTATTTGGCTTGCTACGCGGCCAAGTGAGACGATTTTGCTTTCACAAGCGGGGCCGTCCATTATGCTTGAATATGCGGGTGAATGGGTTGCTGATTTATCGGAACAAGAACGAGAGCAGCTGTTTAACGAAGAGCCTGAGTTGCGGAAAATGTGGGATCCTATCACTGGCGACCGCAAACAGCAGTTAGTGATCATTGGTCATGAAATGGATGCAGCTGAGATTGAAGCGATGCTCGATGCTTGTTTATTAACGGATAGTGAAATGAAAAGTGATTGGAAACGATTAGAGGATCCGTTGCCGACTGTGCAGTAATGCCAGAGACCATTCATCGTTATTAAAAACACGCAAATGTCTAAAAGTAACATTTGCGTGTTTTGGCTTCTTTATCCCGCATTAACAGGCTGTAAGACCCCACTGATTGAAGTTTCACTTTATTTTAGCGGTATCCAAATCTCGGAGTATAAATCAGGGCTTGATGGATCTTCATTTGAATACACTTCTAATTCAGGGGTTCCAGCATGCTTAAACTGATGAGATGGAAACCATTCAGAGAAGATCATTTTCCATGTTTTTTGCATAGCATCAGGCATTGGGCCATGTACCTCAAACACTCCCCATTTTGATGCTGGTATTTCAAGGGTTTGTAATCCCTTGGATGTATCACCGTTATAGGCTGTGGCTATCCAATAATCAATCGTTTGTGTGGATGCTTCATTCTTATGATTAGCACATATACCAAGTACCCCTTTGATCTCTCCATTGTTCAACTGAAACAGTAAGTCATCTGTGCCATCTATATGCACGTCATGCCAAAATTTAGGGATGCTTTTAAGGTTTTCATCGTTAGTGCATGAATACTCTCGCTTGACCCCGACTACTTGAAAGCTTTCTTTTTCAACAATTTTATACTTCATAGGTTCCGCTCCTTTCAGACTTACCTGAATGACCAGGCGATTATAAGACTTTAGCTTGCCAACGTTCTTTCGTACATCACTAGGTTTAATGCCATGTTGCCGACGAAAGGCTTTTGAAAAAGCTTCGGGAGTTTCATAGCCATATTTATAGGCGATATCGATGATCTTGTGGTCGGTATTTGCCAACTCTTGTGCAGCGAGCGTTAAACGTCTCCGCCGAAGATATTCACCAACAGATATATCTGTTAAGATGGTAAATGTTCTTTGAAAATGAAAGACCGATGCATTTGCTTGTTTCGATATACTGTCAATTGTTATATTTTCAAGTAAATGTTCTTCCATGTAATCAATTGCTGTCTGAATCGATTCAACCCATCCCATATCGCTCACTCCTTAATGAAATCATAACGGTTATTTGTATAGGAATCCTGTCTATTTATGCTTTCTTCAACCCATTTTTTATGTAAGACTACTTAGTGGTATATCTTTAAACAAGGAGGCTAAATAATTAGAAGAAACAATAGCTGAAAAAAGGTGTTTCGTAATAAAAGCCGAATCTTTAATCGTAGAATGTCTGATTCGCTAGGAAATTTAATAAAGTTGACTTATACAAAGGAGAGGAAATATGACAAATCGAAACATTAGGTGGTCGGTATTTCTTCCGATGACGGTTGTTCTCATATTATCTATCATTGTGGGAGTGATCGCCCCCGAATCTTTTTACCAGGCGGAAAATGCCATCGTACAGTTTGCTTTTGAACGATTTGGCTGGTTATTTCAATTGGCGAGTGTGTTGTTTTTATTTATTTGTCTATATTTGATGTTTTCAAGATATGGAGCTATTAAGATTGGCGGACCTGAGGCTAAACCCGAACTGTCTACATGGAATTGGTTTGCGATTACGCTGACAGCGGGTATTGCAACAGGCATTTTATTTTGGGGGATTGCCGAGCCGCTCACCCATTTTATGAGTCCGCCAAAAGAGCTTGGGTTAAAGGCCGGAAGTGAAGAGGCTGCTATGTTTTCAATGGCTCAAACTTTTATCCACTGGACGTATTCTCCGTATGCTATTTATGGATTGGCCGGTGTGGGCATTGCCTTTGCTGTTTACAATGCGAATCTTCCTTATCAAGTAAGCTCGATTCTTTATCCGTTGCTTGGAAAGAGAATGAATGGTGTTGTAGGAGCGGTCGTTGATAACATTTGCTTATTTGCGATGGCAGGTGGCGTAGCAGCTGTACTTGGTGTTGGTACAATGCAAATTGCCACAGGATTAGAGGTTATTACAGGTATTCCTAATGGAAAAATCACATGGATCATTATTGTCAGTGTCATTGTGGCCACCTATATTATTTCAAGCTATACCGGTCTACATAAAGGGATTCGTTGGCTTTCTGATAAGAACTCCAAAATATTTATTATGCTGGTCATCTTTGTGTTTGTTTTTGGACCAATGTCCTTTATTTTGTCGTTAGGAACACAATCGATTGGACATTATTTGGATAATTTTTTCGAAAGGTCTTTATATTTAAGCCCTATTGACGGTTCAGAATGGCCGAGATGGTGGCCGATCTATTATTGGGCGATATGGTTAGCGTATGCTCCTTTAATGGGCATGTTTTTAGCGAGAATATCAAAAGGACGTACAATTAAACAGTTTATGCTGATGAATGTTGTTGTGCCAGGAACAGCAGGTATCATTTGGTTTTCTGTTTTTGGCGGTGCAGCTATCAATTTACAGTTAAATGGGGCCGGAATTTGGGAGTCCATCCAAAAAAACGGCATGGAGGTTTCTGTTTTTTCATTTTTAGAACATTACCCTTTAACAACCATGACTAGTCTGGTCTTCATCTTCACTATCTTTATTTCCATCGTTACAATGGCTGATTCTATGACTTCTACTGTTTCTTCTTTAACTATCAAAAGTTCTAATCACGAAATGACGGAAGCACCAGGAAGAATCAAGATTTATTGGGGAATCGTTATGTCTTCCATTGCGATCATTAATTTATTATCAGCTGGCGGAAAAATTAGCGGAATTGACGCAACGAAACAGATTGCGACAATTGCAGGTTTTCCCATTTTATTTTTTATGCTAGTCTTCGCTTATGCTACGTTAAAATTCATTATCCAGCAGGAAAAATATGATGTTGTTTCGTTTCCTAAAAAAGAAGGGGAACGCAATGCAAATTAGAAAATTAACGCTAAACGAGGAGCCTCCAATCAAGTTATTATTGTTAGCCGACCCTTCTGAAAAGCTAGTGAGAGAATATGTGAGCAGGGGCGAATGCTTTGTAGCTGAAATGGATCATAAAATTGTTGGTGTGTATGTTCTTCTGCCGACAAGACCTGAAACAGTGGAATTAGTAAATATTGCTGTTATGGAGAGTGAACAGGACAAAGGAATCGGAAAGATCTTAGTGAAGGATGCGATTCATAAAGCGACAGCACAAGGGTATAAAACGATCGAGGTCGGTACTGGAAACTCAAGTATCGGGCAACTGGCACTTTATCAAAAGTGTGGATTTCGAATGACTGGCATAGATCAAGATTTTTTCATTAGACATTATTCGGAAGAGATTTTTGAGAACGGGATACAGTGTCGGGATATGGTTCGGCTATTTCAAGATTTGTAAAGTGAAATTTCAATTAGAGGTGAAAAAGCGAAACCTTTATTGTGGTAATTATTAACCCACAATAAAGGTTTCGCTTTGTGTAATCCATTGTTCACATTACCAACTATTTCAGTGTGTTTATAGAGTTGGTGTGGAGAATTTTTGAAGATGCTCAGAACTAATACTATAAGAAACAATTTTCTCTTTGTACTGTTTGACGACATCAACGTGATTATCGTAATTATAAATGAAGAAGTTAACATCTCTTTTGCCTTTTTTTAAATTGATGACAAATGGAGTAACATTAGTCTCTGGATGTAGAAATGATTTTTCATTGCCCGGAAATATATCATATCTTTTTAGAAAGCAAGCCTTATTGAAATAGTCAATAAATTTAATGTTTTCTTCTTCTTTTAAGTGTTTTCCGTTAAATGTTACAGTAACATCTTTCGAATCCAGTTTTGGATGAAGTGCAAATTTACTTACAATCCATGCCACAAGTGCACTCGGAGGACTCGTTAATAATTTAATAATACCTGTTATTACAATAAGAGCAACCCATGTCAGATTGTACTCACTCATTGTACTCACTCCTTATGTAATGATAGCTGTTACTAAAGAAATCAATAACAAACATAAAAAACCCTTTTTATTATATAGTATTTTATGTAGATGAGGGGCCGGTGATTTTGAACTATAATGGTATAATTTTTGTCTGTTTAGTGACTTTTTATTTTCCTCTTTTTGTTTGGCTATCGTTTAACAACCGCTTATTGTTAAACATGCCTGATTCGTATGGATTGACGATCATCGTTTCAATTATTCTATTATTTAGTGCATATATGTTATCGATTGTTATGAGAGATCGCGGAAAAGAAGTAGTTCAATAAGTAGAGTGGGGCTGTCTAGAAAGTCAGTGAAAGTTGACTTTCTAGACAGCCCCCTTCTGTTTCGGTGAAGGGGTGAGCGACTAATTTTTCAGGATTTTCGCTTGATTCGGGTTGATTGGCGACTGATTTTCTCACATCTTCGCCTAAAAAAGCAGATTTACCGATCGATCCTTCTATCCAGACAATCTATTTGTCTATTCAAATGCAATAAACATTGAAAAATGTAAACTTAAATATTATTATAGTTTACATATATAAAGTTTGGTTAACAATCGGAGGTGAAGGGATGCAGGAGGAACGATTGTATAGTGTTCGAATGAGAGCGGCTAAAGGAGGCCCTCATGAGCAAGGGGGAAAGCATATTTCAGGTGGGGAGATGCTTTCAACTTATGAAAATATGAGACAAGCGGTCAATCATTTATTAGACAAGGCATTAACTCATTCCAAAGGAAACCCAGATTTTGTGCAAATTCAATTTGATGCTATCGACGAGCCGATTAAACAAATCGACCCATTATTGATCAGGAAGAATGAAGTGGAATCAGTGGAAGCGGGACAAGCATTGGTGCGTGAGCTGTTAGAGCAGGCTGGAATCAAAAGAGAAGTGATTGACAAAGCGTACAAACAATTGGCAGAACATTCAGATATGAGAGGCGCGATATTAGTGGATGTTCATTCGGGTGAACGAATCGATGATCGTCGTGAAAAGGGTGTGCGTGTGTCACGCATGGACTGGTGGAATGCCAACTTTGAACAGTGGGCGAATCATTTTAATGAGCCAAGCTATTCGAGAGTGAAGGAAGCACTTGTCCTCGCAACTAAGGTAAGTGCGCATCCGGCAACGATCGCAGAATTGTGTTGGTCTGATGATCCAGAATATATAACAGGGTATGTAGCGAGTAAAGCGTTAGGTTATCAGCGTATTTCACATTTAAAAGAATATGGAGATGAACAGGGCTGTCGCCTCTTTTTCGTTGACGGTTCAAACGATATGGACGATTATATATTTTTTCTGGAAAAACAGCCTGTTTTTATTCACTGGGATGAAGTGTAATCAAGAAGAGAGGAGGGCGAGCAGTGGAACTGAATGAATGGTTAGGAAACCGCCTAGAGGAAACAAAAGCGTCTAGTTTGTACCGCAAGCTGCGAACAATGAACACAGCTCCTTGTTCTGAAAGGGTCATTGAAGGGAAGCGTCAGCTTGTTTTTTCGTCTAATGATTATTTAGGGTTAGCTAATGAGCAATGTTTAGTTTATGCAGCGGAAACGATTTTGCATGAATTTGGGGTGGGCAGCAGTGGCTCTAGATTAACGACGGGACATACGAAGTGGCATCTAAAGCTGGAAGAAAGGATCGCCAACTTTAAACAGACTGAAGCGTCCCTTTTATTTTCAAATGGCTATTTAGCTAATATGGGTGTACTTTCTTCTCTGCCTGAAAGAGGAGATGTGATACTTAGCGATCAATTGAATCACGCTAGTATCATTGATGGATGCCGATTATCGAAAGCAGATACAGTTGTTTATGATCATATTAACATGCACCATCTTGAACAACGATTACAAGAAACTCAGTCGTATGAACGACGTTTTATTGTGACAGATGGTGTGTTTAGTATGGACGGAACGATCGCTCCGCTTGACCAAATCATGTCTTTGGCCAAACGATATCAGGCATTTGTGATTGTCGATGATGCTCATGCAACGGGGGTGTTAGGTGAGAGCGGTCGAGGGACGAGTGAATTTTTTGATGTGCAGCCAGATGTCATGATCGGCACATTAAGTAAAGCAGTGGGGACAGAAGGCGGATTTGTCGCTGGCTCCAACGTATTAATAGATTTTTTACTGAATCATGCACGCACTTTTATTTTTCAAACGTCGATTCCTCCGGCTATTTGTGCCGCTTCTTATGCTGCATTTGAATTGATTGAACAAGGTCAAGAAAAGCGCCAGCAATTGTTGGCGAAAATCATGGACATTAAAACAGGTTTAGAAGAAATGGGCTTCGTTGTAAAAGGGGATCATACACCCATCATTCCAGTGATCATTGGAGAAAATGATGTGGCGTTGGCCTTTGCGAAAAAATTAACGGAAAAAGGCATTTACGCTCCTGCCATTCGTCCGCCTACGGTGCCACCAGGAGAAAGCCGTATTCGGTTAACGGTCACCGCTGATCATACGGATCCTAATATACAGGCTTTGTTACAAGCGTTTCAGGTCATTGGAAAAGAGTTAGGCATTATTCAATAAATTGGAGGGTCAAAAATGACAAGTGATGTACTCGTTTCACCCGCAATGCTAGCTTCTTCTCAGTTTATAGAAAATCCGTATCCCATTTATGATGAGCTACGATCGCAAAGCCCAGTAATGAAAGGAATGGCGTTTAAACAGCCAGGCTGGTATGTGACTGGATACGAAGAGGCAGTCATGATATTGAAAGATCCCCGCTTTGGAAATCGCATTCCGTTGCCTCAGACAACAAAAAAATTTGCACAGTTGAAAAATGTGCAGAACGATATGATGCTTTTTAAAAACAATCAAGATCATCGCCGGTTGCGGCTATTGATCAGCCATTTTTTTACACCGGCTGCACTGAATGATTTATGTCCTTACATAGAGAAAACAGCTCATGATTTAATAGATGATGTGCATGATCAAAAGCGGATGGACATTATTACAGACTTTGCGTTTCCATTGGCTAGTCTCGTTATTGCTAAAATCATCGGAATACCTGCCAAAGAGCGGCATCAATTTAGAGGTTGGGCGATCAGTTTAATTGAATCAATTGACTTTACTCGCTCAAGAAAGACATTAGTTCATGGAAATGATACGATGAAAAGCTTGATCGAGTACTTCCATACTCTTATCCAAAAAAGAAGAGAAGCCCCCGAGAATGACTTAGTTAGTCAGTTGCTAGCGGCTGAACAGGATGAAAAATTATCAGACGAGGAGATACTTTCTACATGTATTTTGCTCGTTATTGCTGGGCATGAGACAACGGTCAACCTCATTAGCAATTCAGTGCTGACTCTACTGCAAAATCGTGAGCAGCTCATGCTGTTAAAGGAAAATCCATCCCTCATTGAATCAGCTGTCGAAGAATTTTTGCGTTATGAGAGCCCTACACAAATGGTTGCTCGTGTGGCTGGGGAAGATATCGATATAAATAACGTGCGAATTAATAAAGGCGAACAAGTTTACCTTTTAGTAGGAGCGGCTAATCGTGATCCGGTGAAGTTCAATGATCCTCATGCATTGGATATTACTCGAAACCCTAACCCTCACCTGGCATTCGGAAGCGGATCTCATTTCTGTATTGGATCGATGTTAGCTAAATTAGAGGCACAAATGGCTATCCAGCCACTCATCCAACGAATAGACAATCTTCAACTAGAGACACAGCACCCACAATGGAGAAACTTAATTGGTTTTAGAGCATTAAATGAATTAATCGTTACATGGTAATGGATCATTTGATAAAATCACTTAACAAAAACAAATATGAGCGTTATACTATATGAATAATTGAATATTACAAATAAAAGCTAGGGGTGCCGTAATGGCTGAGAGGATTCGATCCAACTCTTGAACCTGATTTGGTTAATACCAACGGAGGGAAGCTTACTTTTTTATGCTTATTTTTTGTATGCGTAGAAACTGAGCCTGCCGTTGTGGCAGGCTCTTTTTTTTGAGGAGAAAAAGCTAAACTTCCGCTTTTATTTAAAAAAGGAGAGAAGAACATGGATGAATTGTTTATTGGAGGGAAGAAGTTAACGAACCGGTTGTTTACGGGAACAGGTAAATTTGCCGATCACACGGTGATGAGGCAAGCTTTCGAGCAGTCGGGAACGGAAGTGGTGACAGTTGCTTTAAGACGGGTCGATTTAGAGGCAGGGCAGGAAAATATTTTGCATGATATTCCAGAAGGAGTGACGTTACTTCCCAATACTTCAGGTGCGAGAACAGCTGAGGAAGCAGTAAGGATTGCTCGTTTAGCCCAAGCAGCAGGGATGGGCAATTGGATTAAAATCGAAGTCATTCCCGATCAAAAGTATTTACTGCCAGATAATGAAGAAACGATTAAGGCGACAGAGGTATTGGCGGAGGAAGGATTTGTTGTGCTTCCTTATGTGAATCCCGATTTGATGACGGCGAAAAAACTAGCAGATGCAGGGGCGGCTGCTGTGATGCCTCTTGGTTCACCGATTGGCTCAAACAGAGGGATTAGAATGAAAGAAATGATTCGAATTGTAATTGAGGAAAAAACGTTGCCGATCATTGTCGATGCTGGGATTGGCAGGCCTTCTGAAGCGGCGGAGGCAATGGAAATGGGAGCGGATGCTGTACTAGTGAATACAGCGATTGCGACGGCAAAGGACCCGGTGAATATGGCAGTGGCTTTTCATTTAGCTGTCCAAGCAGGAAGAAAAGCTTATCTTGCTGGAGTAGGCCCCGTTTCTCAACAAGCACAAGCCTCCTCTCCATTGACTGGATTTTTAAACTGAAAAGAGGTGACAACGTGAGCTTTTATGACCTATATAACAATATTAAAAATGAACCATATGACCAACTGTTTGAACGAATGACACTAGACGATGTCGATCGGGCTCTATCAAAATCAACACTTGATGAGCATGATTTATTGGCTTTATTGTCACCGATTGCCCAACATCGATTAGAGAAAATGGCACAGAAAGCTCATCAGCTGACGGTTCAGCATTTCGGGAAAGTGATCGTGCTATTTGCCCCGCTGTATTTAACCGATTATTGTGTGAATAAATGTACGTATTGCAGCTTTAGCTTTGATAATGATTTTCCAAGAAGAAAATTAACCGCTTTAGAAATCAGTCAAGAGGCAAAGGCGTTAAAACAAATGGGGATTCAGCATGTGATTTTGCTGACAGGAGAATCGCGCATTCATTCATCTGTTGATTATTTAATAGAAGGAGCGCAAATATTGAAAGAATATGCGGCTTCTATTTCGATTGAAGTTCAGCCGCTTGATACGAAAGAATATGAACGGTTATGTCAAGCAGGAATAGACGGATTGACCGTTTTTCAGGAAGTGTACAATGAAGAGATTTACAAAGAACTTCATCTGAAGGGACCGAAAAGAAATTACAAATATCGTCTTGATGCCCCTGAACGAGGATGTCTTGCAGGGATGCGTTCAGTCAATATTGGGGCACTATTAGGGCTTGATGATTGGAGAAAAGAATCCTATTTTACAGCCCTTCATGCTCAATATTTGCAGAAGAAATATCTTCAAACGGATATTGCGGTGTCTTTTCCGCGCATTCGTCCAAATCTGGGAGGATTCGCTCCGAAAGTGGAAGTCAGTGATCGAGACTTAGTGCAGGCAATGCTTGCTTTTCGCTTATTTATGCCGCGAACAGGCATCACATTATCGACGCGGGAAGAGGCGAAGTTTCGCGACCATTTGATCAAGCTAGGTGTGACGAAAATGTCCGCTGCTTCCTCCACAGTAGTTGGTGGTTATGCAACAACTAAGCAAGAAGAAAATAGCCAGTTTGAAATCTCAGATTCCCGACCCGTTGAAGAGGTAAAAGCAAGATTGAAGCAATTAGGTTATCAGCCAGTAAGTAAAGATTGGGACATTTTAACGGTATAGGAGGTGCGGCGATGTCTTTTCAGCTTCATGCTGTAACAACAGGCACATTAGAGCGAAAACAAGCAGCGCATATTGCCTTGAAAGTCCATCCTTTTCTCGATTATCTTCATATTCGCGAAAAGCATCGGTCTGCGAAAGAGATCTTTACATGGATAGAAAGCTTTATCGATGCAGGTGTGCCTGCCAACAAAATTATCGTCAATGATCGATTGGATGTGGCTCTAGCTTCGAAAGCAGGAGGGGTTCAGTTAACGGAAAGCAGTATTCCGGTAGCGGAGGCTAGAAGGATTGCTCCTACGATCAAGATGGGATGCTCCGTTCATAATGTAGAGGCAGCAGCGAAAAAAGCAGCATATGGCGCTGATTTTATTTTGCTCGGACATATTTATGAAACAGCGTGCAAGCCTTCGCTTTCTCCCGTTGGTTTATGGGAAGTGAAAGAAGCTTCCGCTTTATCTAAAGTTCCAATTATCGCGATTGGGGGAATTTTGCCTCAACATGTAACGGATTTAAAACTGGCCGGAGCAGGCGGTATCGCTGTCATGTCAGGCATCTTTGGCCACTCTAACCCGCTTGAGCAAGCAATTGCCTATCGTGAAGCGATTAAGAAAGAGGAGGGAATTCTTGAATGAATGTAATCATCAATGGAAAGAAAGAAGACATTGAGCTGGCTTCACCGACGGTTGCGGCTTTGCTCAATCTATATGTACTTGATGGTAAAGCGGTGATTGTGGAACGAAACGGACAGATTGTTTCAAAGAATGATCTAGCCATGACCCCGATTGCTGATGGGGACCGGATTGAAATCGTGCACTTCGTTGGTGGTGGATGAAGAGATGGATGATCGTTATTCTAGGCAGGAATTATTTTTACAAGAAAAAGGTTCTTTTACTAATAAGCACGTTCTATTAATTGGAGTGGGGGCACTAGGTTCAGCCTTAGCAGAGATGCTTGCTCGTGCTGGCATTGGTCATATCACATTAATTGACCGTGATTATGTCGATTGGACAAATTTACAGCGACAGCAGTTATTTACAGAGGAGCATGCAAAGGAGCGGCTTCCAAAAGCGATCGCGGCGAAACAAAGGCTAATGGAAATCAATTCTGATATTCAAATCACAGCCATTACGGCAGATGCAGGTCCTATAGAATTGGAGGAGCTGATCAAGAAGCAATCACCAGACTTGCTTCTTGATGGGACCGACAATTTTGAAACTCGTTTTATCATAAATGATGTATCGCAAAAATATACTATTCCGTGGATTTATGGTGCTTGTGTTGGAAGTCAAGGAATCAGTTTTCCTATTATTCCTGGCGTTGGCCCATGCTTTCATTGTTTACTTGATATGCTGCCAGCTGAAGGGATCACATGTGATACGGTCGGTGTGATCTCGCCTACTGTCCAAATGACTGCAGCGTATCAAGGAGCAGAGGCATTGAAGATTCTTTCGGGAAGGATGGCTGACGTTCGCCAAGAGCTCATCGCTTTTGATCTATGGAAGAACACATTTTCAGCTATTCGGGTGGCCTCTTTGCAAAAGAAAGACTGTCCTTCATGTGGCAGTCAGCGGCACTATCCATTTTTGCAAATGGACAATCAAACGAGAGTAGCGGTGCTATGCGGCAGAGAGACCGTTCAAATTCGCCCGCCCAAAGCAAGACGTTATCAGTTGCATGAACTTGCTTCTATGCTTCAAAAACAGGGGATTCATGTGAAGTCAAATAAATTTTTATTGTCGGCTAAACTATCTAATAAAAGAATCGTTTTGTTTCAAGATGGACGGATGCTGATTCACGGAACGAAAGACATAACAGCCGCTAAAAAGCTATATCATCAGTTGCTTGGCTGAAAGGAGGAGTCTTAATAAGAGAAGTTATTCTCTTATTAAGACTTTTTTATTTCGGATACCGAAGTATTTTGAGTGCTAAAGAAAACAAAATATGGTAAGCTTTTCTTCATTGAAGACATAGAAGCTTTATATGGGAACTCTATTTAATAAAAATAGATGAGAGGTGGAATATCGTTGAAGGAGAAACAGAAAAATAATTTCATGTTACTTATCTTACTGAGTAATATGTTTATTATTATGACTGGTATTGGTCTGATCATTCCAATCATGCCAACCATTATTCATGAATTTGACGCCGGCGGACAGACTTTGGGCTTTTTAATCGCCACTTTTTCTTTTGCGCAGTTTCTTTTTTCACCGATTGCCGGTGATTTATCTGATCGGTTCGGGCGAAAAAAAATCATTATAGTTGGTCTAGTGCTGTTTGCTTTTTCTCAGGTGTTATTTGGTATGGCCAATCAGCTATGGATGATGTATGTAGCGAGAGCACTTGGTGGCATTGGAGGGGCGTTTATCATTCCTTCGATGATGGCCTATGTGGCTGATATTACGACGATAGAAAATCGAGCGAAAGGGATGGGGAGTTTAGGAGCATCCATGTCTTTAGGATTTGTCGTTGGTCCAGGTGTTGGAGGCTTTCTAGCGGAGTTCGGGTTAAAAGTGCCTTTCTTTACAGCAGCTACAGTATCAATTATTGCAGCTGTCGTATCGACCGTATTCTTACCAGAGCCCCATCAAACATTAAAGAAAGCAGCGACTGCTCCTTCAAGAAAGAAAAAAGAAGGCTTATTCAAACAGCTCCTTCTTTCAGTAAAAACTCCTTATTTTCCTTTATTAATTATGATGCTTACTTTGTCTTTCGGTTTAGCCAATTTCCAGTCAACGATTAGCTTGTTTACTGATGTTAAGTTCGGCTTTACACCGATGGACATTTCAATTTTAATTGTAACAGCAGGAATAATGGGTGTGATTGTACAAGCTTTTGTTCTAGATCGTATGTTAAGACGGTTTGGAGAAATGCGTGTGATCAATGTTAGCTTAGTGGTAGCTGCTACAGCGATGCTATCATTGCTGTTAGCACAAGGCTTTTGGTCTGTTTTGGGCGTTACCGCTGTATTTTTCATCGCAGCCTCTCTTTCACGTCCAGCGATTAACACGATGGTATCCAAAATGGCTGGAGACGAGCAAGGATTTGCAGCTGGAATGAATAACGCTTATATGAGCATTGGAAATGTCATCGGTCCAGCGATTGCGGGTACTTTATTGGACATTGATTTGAGCATTCCTTATATTTTTGGCGCGGGGGTTATTATGATTTGTTTACTGATCAGCATCAAGTGGACTAAATCTAGAAAAGCAGCAGGGGATTTAGAAAGGAATATCGGTTATGGTCAGCGTTCTAATTAATAGAGAGGGAGCCACTAACAGGTCGTGAGTATACGAACTTTTGGTGGCTCCCTTTTATTTTTATCTTCTTATTTCATAATGAAGCTGAACAAATTCTCTGTATGTCATCGTTTTTGTTAAGTGTCATATTCCATCGTTACCTTACAGCTTGTTTCATTGTATTTGCCATAAGCCGCATGATTCGTCGGCCCAACACCTCTCTTAAAACGAATAGAGTAACGAATCGCCGCAGTGATAAATTGTTTGGCTTTTTCAACAGCTTCGGGCACGGTTTGCCCTTTAGCAAGTTCAGCTGTGATTGCTGCAGAGTAGGTACAGCCTGCTCCATTTGTGTGAATCGTATGGATACGAGGTGCTTCTAATAAATAAAATTGCTCGCCATCGAATAGGACGTCAATCGCTGGTCCTTCTAAGCGACCACCTTTGACGAGTACATATTTTGGTCCGAGGCGATGAAGTGCTTGTGCCGCTTCCTTTAGTTCTTTCACCGATGTTAATTGATCAATTTCTAATAGCCTTGACGCTTCTGGCATATTAGGTGTAATGATGGTTGCAAGTGGCAAAAGCTTCGTTTTCATGGCATGAATGGCATCGTCTTTCAGTAAGGCAGAGCCCATTTTTCCGATCATCACTGGATCTACGACAATGTTAGCTACATTGGCTTCTTCAATCCACTGTGCCACTTTTGTAATAATTTCCTCAGTAAATAGCATGCCGGTTTTAATAGCATCTGCCCCAATATCGTGCAAGGCGGTGTACACTTGTGCTTCAATCGCTTCGATCGTCTGAGGGAAGATGCCTTGTTGGGTGCGTGGATGACTTGCAACAATGGCTGTAATTGCACTCATACCAAACACATCTAGCTCTTGAAATGTTTTAATATCCGCTTGAATACCAGCGCCTCCTCTTGCAGCGGAGCCGGCAATAGATAATGCTCGAGTAATCGTCATGAAATCTTATCCTTTCCAAATACATGGTAGTTCAATTATATCGGGGATGTGTAAAAGGAAGCAATGATAGCAATCGGACTAGAGAAAGAGCTGAAATTTGAGTTTATCCCGCATTAATGGGCTGTAAGACCCCCACTGATTAAAGATTCCCTTTATGAGTCTGCTATTTTCAAGAGCAATGGTGGTTCTTTTGGAACGATTACTTCCTCTGTTTCAGGTTGTGAGTGATAGTCCTCTAGTTTTTGTTGAAGTGTTTCTAAAAATTCTGCTGGTTGATCCAGATAGACCCGTGCTTTATGAACTTCTTGGAACTGTCCGAAGTAGCCTCGGGCTTGCAGCGGTTTATTAAAAAAGATGTCATAATTCGCTTCATCACTTATACCAAAGATTCGAGTGAGTGTCCTTGGGAAGGCAGTTGCATGAAAGACGCCTTTTTCGTGGATCATACTTCCTTTGCTATCATATTTAATTTCTGCTGCTTGTATATACCCGATGTCTTTCATATGAAATGTCAAATCTCTTCGGACGCCAATCTTCATGGAGACTTTGTCTTGGCTAATGAGAATCGGAGAGTTTCTAATGAGATTATATTCTCCAATAATATAAAAGACAGAATAAATATGGAGAACTAACATGACTGAAGCAAGAATAGGAGCCTCTTCTTTTAAATAAATATGAAAAAAAGCCATTTCAAGAATCTGCTCATGAAGGAGAGCTAAAAACATCCAAAAATAATTGGATTTTTTGTGGTAAAAAAAAGCGCTCATTTCTTCTTGATGATGCTTTTTACGCCATTTAAAAAAGGTATGGAAGGAAACGCTCATTTCTTTTTTGATAATAGTGACATAAGGGTTTATTTCCATTTTCCCTTGTTTATACTTGATAAATAAATAAATAAGAAAGCCTACGGGTAAAGTTGCTAAAATGAGCATTTTGATTTGTAGTGAATTCATCATGTCCCCCCGATTGTAAATATTTTCGCTTCATTACCTACTTTTGTTATTGTTCGAGATTAGTCTAATTCAATTTTGTGGGCATTAATATGTTTAAATAAACAATAGGCTCTTTAATGGGACGACCGTGTTGGTCATAAAGCAATTTGTTCTTTAGGGATGGTAAGTGAACGGCGCACTCCAATTGCAAATGTAATAGTATGATTCGCGATATGAAATGGCAGTTTCGTATCGCGAATATATAAATAATGGAGTAGATATAGAGCATGGTAATTAGCCATGCAAGCTGTGGCATATGAGTTTTAAAATAGAGATGTAATACGACTAATTCAACAACTTGTTCATGCAATGAGTGAAAGTAAAATGATCCACTCGATCACCTATAAATGATATTTTCTGACTTCATACCAAAAAATGAGGTATTGCATAATACCTAAGAACAGAATAATAATTACTGGTAAGTACACAATATGATGGTATTTAGCTGCAAGAATTGCTGACAATGGAACGGCGAAAACAAAGAAAACGTATACTTTGCGAGTAGCTTTAGACATAACCCATCTCATACCTTCATCTTCTTCTCTTAACTCCATCGGTAATAATTGAGGCTTTACTCGATTCTCTTTTTTGGCAAATAGATTGTGTATGGGCACAATTAGAATAACTAAAAATATAGGAATTACAGTATACCAGCGATTAATATAAAGCCAGTCTGGTAATTTTTCACCATAATAATCAGAAAGAATAGCTAATCCAAACCCTACAATAAGCGCTATATTAAAAAATGGTGATTGGTACATCTTTTTTAACATTTATTCACCTCCTAGTTTCATTTTCTTCAAGAGTAAAAATTTCCTCAACTGGAACATCAAATACTTGTGCAATTTTTAATGCTAATACAATTGATGGGGAATAGTCTCCTTTTTCAATCAAACCTATTGTTTGACGGGTAGCACCAATCTGTTCTGCTAACTCCCCTTGGGTAATACGATGTCTCGCGCGAAGTTCTCGAACTCTGTTAATTAACAATAAAGAAAGCTCCTTTCTATTGGCTCATAAAAATGTAAATGAAAGTTTATATTTCATAAACAATAATTTACATTTTTAAGTATTACATATGGGGATCATAACCCAAATAGGGGTATATTGTTGATGTTCCTCCTTTCGAAATTAAACAACTTTAACTACTATTTATTGTAAATGTAATAAATCATTTGCAAAAAGTAAAGGATTTATTACATTTTGTCATAGATATGTAACAAATATTGGGTTGATTTGAATTTTATTTCCATGATTTGAATTTTGATAATATCAAGGGTTTTGAGGAACGCCTCCCCAAAATGTTCGAATGAGTAGCTATCAAAAAGGGTGTAAAAAGCATCGTGATTAAAAGAAATACTTTTAAACGGCTAAGCCAAAACTTGTTATTGAAACGTTATAATGTAAATGATAGATACAAAGTTTTTATTCATTATGTTTGATGCTAAAGAATGAGGGGAAATTATGAAGGTAGGATTTTTATTAATGGGTACGTGTTTATCTCTATCGCTGCTTCAAGGATGCAGCCAGGAAGCAGAAAAAGAGTCGCTTCCTATAGAGAAAAAAGAAGTAGTGGAAGTGTCAAAAAAGGCACTGGAAGAAACGGTAGAACCGATTGATTTAAGTGCGTTTGAACGCAAGCCTGTGCAATGGGGCGAACAGGTGGATGGGGTAAAGACGAGAATGAAAACGAATGAGAAGAAGATCGCACTTACCTTTGATGCATGTGGTGGAGCTCATGGCAGCGGGTATGATGAAGCGTTGATCTCCTTTTTACAAGCAGAACAGATCCCAGCTACGTTGTTTTTAAATGAACGATGGATTCATGCGAATGAGGCACTTTTTTTAGAATTAGCGGCTGATCCTTTGTTTCAAATTGAAAATCATGGAACTGAACATGCTCCGTTGTCTGTGGCAGGCGGCGAAGCGTGGGGAATTGAAGCAACAGCTTCTCCTCAAGAGGTCTACGATGAAATCATGAAGAATCATGAGACGGTGAAAGCATTGACAGGCAAGGAGATGACGATGTTTCGGTCAGGAACCGCCTATTACGATGAGGTAGCTGTTCAATTAGCTGAGGAACTCGGATATCAAGTAGTCAATTATGATGTGCTTGGTGATGCCGGAGCGACGTTTTCTAGCGAGCAAGTGAAACAAGCATTAGTAAGTGCGAAGGAAGGAGCAATTGCTCTTTTACATATGAATCAGCCACAAAGCGGAACGGCTGAGGGCGTCAAGCAAGCGGTTCCCCTGTTGCAGGAACAAGGTTTTAAATTTGTATTACTGAAGAATGAACGATTAGAATAAAAGGATAAGCCTCTAGTTTTTTTCAAAAAAATAGTTGAAGAAGTCACTTATTTTTATAATAATTATGGGTGCAGACTTAATGCAGAAAGAGAGTGTTCATTATGGGCCGTAAATGGAACAATATTAAGGAGAAAAAAGCGTCAAAAGATGCGAATACTAGTCGGATCTATGCAAAGTTTGGACGGGAAATCTATGTAGCAGCCAAACAAGGTGAGCCGGATCCAGAATCCAATCGGGCTTTAAAAGTGGTACTCGAGCGCGCCAAAACATACAGTGTGCCGAGAGCAATCATTGACCGTGCGATTGAAAAGGCGAAAGGCGGGTCAGAAGAGAACTTTGATGAGCTTCGTTATGAAGGCTTCGGACCAAACGGGTCAATGGTCATTGTTGATGCACTAACCAATAACGTAAACCGCACGGCATCTGAAGTTCGTGCTGCTTTTGGTAAAAACGGTGGAAACATGGGAGTGAGCGGCTCCGTTGCTTATATGTTTGACGCAACAGCTGTTATCGGTGTAGAAGGAAAAACAGCAGATGAAGTGCTTGAACTATTAATGGAAGCTGATGTTGATGCACGCGATATTTTAGAGGAAGAGGAATCGGTGATCGTTTACGCTGAACCAGATCAATTCCATGCGGTGCAAGAAGCATTCAAACAGGCGGGCATCACTGAATTTACAGTGGCTGAACTAACAATGCTTGCACAAAATGACATTCAGCTACCCGAAGAGGCTCAAGCGCAATTTGAAAAAATGATCGACGTATTAGAAGATTTAGAAGATGTTCAACAAGTGTACCACAATGTGGATTTAGGTGAATAAGATATGCAAGCAGACCAATGTTTTATTAACAGCGGTCTGCTTTTTTTGTGAGGGCACTTTAGTGGGACAGGGAAGGAATTTCAAGAGTAAGACCGAATGCTAAAGGGAGTATGGGAGGGAGAAAGAAAATGCAAGGACAAGATTTGAAAAGTATGTGAGCTGTAATGAAAAAAGCTTTGAAGAGATTTTATTTCTACTATGCAATAAATTACATTAATTTCCTTTTGTATATTTAGAAACTTCTTGTTTATCCGATATAAAGAACATACATCAAGAAATGACAGCAGATAGAAAGGTGGAAAGGAGGAATGCGATGTTGTCAAAATAAAGATATTTTTGACAGCAGTGATGATCGATATGAGAATTAATCATAATGTAATGGCGATGCATTCTTATCGGATGTTTAACAAGGCGTTAGCTGCACAAGGTCGGACGATGGAGAGATTGTCCTCGGGATTGCGGATTAACCGAGCAGCCGATGATCCGGCAGGGCTGGCCATCTCTGAAAAAATGCGAGCGCAAATTCGTGGGCTCAATCAAGCCTCACGTAATGCACAAGATGCGATTTCTTTAATCCAAACGGCAGAAGGTGGACTTAATGAAACGCATGACATTCTTCAGCGGATGCGCGAGCTTGCTGTACAAGCAGCCAATGATACACTTAGTGAGGCAGATCGATTAGCGATTCAGGATGAAATAGATGAGCTCACGAAAGAAATCACAAGAATTGGCGGCGATACAGAATTCAATACAATGAAATTGCTGGATGGTTCGAAAAATGAATTTACCATTCAAGTTGGTGCTAATGCCGGACAAACGATCACACTTGAAATGTCCGATATGCGAGCGGCAGCCCTCGGTTTAACTGGTTCAGGCAAGGGTTATACAGCAAACGGTACGCTTGATATGTCATCGAATGAATCGGCCTCATCTGCTATTTCTATTATTGATGAAGCGACCAAGAGTGTATCATCGCAGCGTTCGAAGCTCGGTGCTTATACGAGACGTCTTGAACACACGATCAATAACTTAGAAAACACAGTTGAGAATTTAACCGCGGCTGAATCGCGGATTCGGGACGCCGACATAGCTAAGGAAATGATGGAATACGCGAAGCAATCTGTGCTAGCACAAGTGGCCATGGCGATGATGGCCCAAGCCAACCAGCAGCCAAGCTTAATCTTGCAATTGTTGAGAGGCAGTTAAATAACCAATGAAAAGAGACAGTCTTCATACGCTGTCTCTTTTTTAATCGACAAAATTAGGGGCGTGACAGGCACCTGTCGAACAACTTCATTCAAAAATGTAACATCGCATTCATCTTCCGTTCATTTTCATTTCTTATAATATTAGTAGAAAATAATTGTAGGAGAGGATTTTCGTGAACGGAAAAAATTTAGTGTTAATACGGTTTTCGGCTATCTTTGCGGTGATCGGAGCAATGTTAGGAGCGCATATGGCTGGTTCGGGATCGTATGCTTTTCGTCCGATCCATGCTCATATACTCGTTGTCGGTTGGTTAACGTTATTTGCTTGGGGCGTTTATTACCAAGTGTTTGAAATTAAAACAAAAAAATTAGCTGTATGGCATACATGGACGGCTATTATTGGATCTACTGGTTTAACAATAGGGATGTGGATGACGTTCCTTCAACCGTTTAATATTTCTAAAGGAATTTCTTTAGTGTTTTATATCGGCGGAGGGGTTACGTTATTAGTAAGCTTCATTCTGTTTGTTATTACAACATTCTTTATTGAAAAAAAATAAATTTTGGACCGCTTGCTGTTACAGCATCAGCGGTTTTTTTGTTCCTGTATCGATAGAAAAATGACAACTAGATAAACAATTTAACCCCGTTTGAAACATTCAAACGGGGTTTTTTTAAGATTAAAACTATGAAGTTGTTTTTACGTACTCCAATGGTACAGGATGCCGCCAACGATTCATAATAAATACCATCAAAATAGAAGGTTAGTTCTTATTTGAACATTTATCTTTTCTTCTCTATTATAAGAACTGCCAATGCTTTTACAAAAAGATAATGATTAGAAATGATATAAAAAATAGTAAACTATGTTTGAGTTGAAATAATGCAGGGGGGGAGCGGTATGGAATCCATTAGGAATCGTAAAGGGGCTACTAAAGCTGCGAATATTCCAGAAGAGGTACTTAGTTTACTTAACCTAGGCGAAATTGAAAGTGTTAATTTGACTGAATGGTTAGCGGTGGATCAAAAGATCTTGCTGAAAAATGTGTTGCCTACGGTTGGAGGGCAGGAGTATTTGAATGATCTTGTATTAAAGTTAGAAGCGGCAAGCATGACGCGTGGCATGAAAGCGATCCGTACACTCGGAGAAAATTTGCACGAAATCCTCGTGAAGGTGGATGAGGAGACAGCTGATCAAATCTTTTCCTTGCTTGCCAACCATCCTTCAGACAGTGTTCGCTGTTGGGCGGCCTTTATAGTTGGTTCAACTACGGATATTGGCATTGACCAGTTACTAATTAAGATCAGAAAATTTGCTGCTGATCATCATTTTGGTGTGAGAGAGATTGCTTGGATGGCTGTTAGGGAAGCACTTGCAAAGGACCTCATGACTAGCATTGAGCTATTGAAAGAATGGGCGAAGGACTCTGATGAGAATATTCGACGATTTGCTGTTGAATCTATCCGGCCTCGTGGTGTTTGGTGCAAACATATTGAAAGATTAAAGAACGAACCGCAAATCGCTCTCCCGGTTTTAGAACAAGTGAAATCTGATGAGGCTAAATATGTGCAAGATTCGATTGGAAACTGGTTAAACGATGCAAGTAAGACACAGCCGGAATGGGTGATCTCTATTTGCGAGGAGTGGGAGAAAATATCCGATACGAAAGAAACAAAGCGAATTGTGAAAAAAGCGAAGAGAACCATTACAAAAAATCAATAAGGGAGTGCTGTAGGTGTCAAATTCGCATGCAAAAGAAGAGTGGAAAAGTTGGATCAAAGCTTTGTTAATAGCGGTTGGGTTAGGTATGGTAATCAAGACGTTTATGTTTGCTCCATATTTGGTTAAGGGAGCGTCGATGGAACCAACTTTACATAACAGTGAAAAAGTCTTTGTAAATAAGTTAAAGTCTGCAGATGACTTGAAGCGAGGAGACATTATCATTGCTGAAGGAGAAGACAAAGAGAACCATTATGTCAAGCGAATCATTGGCTTACCTGGAGATCAGGTGGAAATGGTTGATGATCAATTATTTATCAATGGAAAGTTACAAGAGGAACCTTATCTAGCAGAAAATCGCCAAATCGCGAAGCAAGGTGGAATGCTCAGATTAACGGGAGACTTTGGGCCAGTTGCTGTTCCAGAAAATGAATACTTTGTTATGGGAGATAATCGTTTGTACAGCATGGATAGTCGCAATGGGTTAGGATTGATCCAAGAAGAAAACATTGTGGGGAAAGGTGAATTTGTTTTTTATCCTGTTTCACATTTTAGGGATGTAAAATAAGAAAGAAGGATATTGCTCATCTGAGTGATATCCTTCTTTTTTAAATGCATAGATGATGTGATGATCAGTCGGCTATTTGTTGCTTTCGGTCGGGAAAGGGTGCCAATCAGTCGCAATTTGCCACTTTTCAGTCGGAATAAGGTGATATTTAGTCGCACGCCCATTTTTCTTTATGGACTTCGGATAAAAATAACCATTTTTCAAATACTAACAGCAATCATCTTTGCTATTGGAGTGAAAAAATTGTCTCAAAAAAATAGGACTCACCTATATTTGCTATTCATAGTTACCGTCGTTTTTATCTGGTCCTTAATCAAACCAGCCAGTTACTCATCATGGGCGTTAGAAGTAGTTCCTGCACTAATTGGACTGATCATTGTCATTGCCATATATAACCGTTTTCGCTTTACTACACTTTCTTATACGATCATGGCCATATTAGCCATTTTGATGTTTATTGGAGGTCATTATACCTACTCTAAAGTTCCTCTCTTTGATTGGATCAAAGATTATTTCGATTTAAAACGAAACCATTATGACCGTTTGGGCCATTTGTTAAAAGGGTTAGCCGCCATTGTGGTTAGAGAAATCATTTTGCGAAAAACACCACTAACTGTAGGGGGATGGCTATTTTCCATTGTGACAAGCATTATGCTCGCTATTTCTGCATTGTATGAAATTATTGAATGGTTAGCGTTTAAAATATCGAAAGGTGGAAAGGTAACACAGGGATTTTTAGGGATGCAAGGAGATGAGTGGGATGCTCAATGGGATATGTCCTTAACATTGATGGGGTCGATCCTTGCGCTACTTCTCCTTTCGAGGGTACATGACCGGTTGTTAAAGGAAATCAAGAAATAAGCTTCAAACCAATCGCTGCTCCAAGCACCATACTAATAAAAAGAAGTCGCTGCCAATTCTTTGGTTCATTATATAGAAGCATTCCTAAAATGGCACCGCCAGAAGCCCCGATTCCTGTCCAAATCGCATAGGCTGTTCCCATCGGCAACGATTTCATGGCTACAGCCAGGAGGAGGAAACTAGCACTAAAACTAACCGTCATATATATAAAGGATGTCCAATTTTTATCTTGATGAAATTTATTAATCATCGCAACTCCAAGCATTTCAAAAATACCTGCTAAAATGAGAGATGCCCAAGCCATTACGAGTCAGCTCCTTCCACATGGTCACTTTTTGTGACTAACTTTAATCCAATTACACCGATTAACAATACAAGAATAAGCAAAAGTTTCGCTATTTTCACCGGTTCTCCGAAAAATAAAATTTCCGATAAAACGGTTCCGGCTGTCCCTAACCCTACAAAAACGGCGTAGACCGTTCCTACAGGTAACTTTTTCCCAGCCATGATCATCATATAAAAGCTGATGAGGATAGAGGCCACAGTGCCAGCCCAAGTCCAAAATGAATCGGCATGCTTTAATCCAATCACCCAGAACACTTCAAAAAAAGCGGCTATAAATACTTTCATCCAGTCTTTATTCATTTCATATTCCTCCCTTATGTAAGTAAAAAAGCCTGAGAGATTATCGAACATCTCCCAGGCTTTTATCCTTCCGTGACACAGCCAAGCGCCGTGAGCTTTCTCTCGGACCAGACCAGCTTATTATCTGCGGAACCCTAGAAAGCATATTTCACAAACAGGTTTCATCGTTTGCGCTTTATTCATATTTTATCCCGCATTAACGGGCTGTAAGACTCCCAACTCAACAAGGCAGAAGAAGCGTAGGCAGGTAGGTGGGGGATCAACAGCCCGTAAACGCCCGATCCGTTCAACTAACAATCAGTGGGGGATGAAGAAAACCCCCACTGATTGAAGTTTCACTTTATAAAAATCGCTAATTATATAATGATTTCTTTCCATTATGCTGTCAAGTCATATACATATTTATTCGACAAAAACTGGGGAGTGACAGGCACTTTGACAAATTTGATGAAAATGATTATCATTTTTAATAGATGTTAGATTAAACCAATTTGAAAGTAAGATAGATAATAAGAGGGTTTAGATATGATAGGGAGGTTATTAGGGTGTCTATTGCTAAAACGATTCGAGAAAGAAGGTCTATTAAAACGGGATATAAGAGTGAGGCTGTCTCTAAAGAGGTAGTAGTGGAGTTGCTAAATGATGCGGTGTGGGCACCGAATCATGGTTTGAGAGAGCCATGGCGGTTTATTTTTGTGCCGACGGAAAATAAAGAAACGTTCATTGAGCAGTTAATTCTCACATATCCAAAAGATATTCGCGAAAATAGAAGAAATTATTTTAGTCAGCCAGCAGCATTTCTAATGGTTGTTATGAAAGAAGATCCAAGGCAAAAGCAATGGGAAGAGGATTTCGCCGCGACGAGTGCTTTAATTCAAAATTTCCAGTTGCTCGCTTGGGAACGTGGCTTAGGTGTGGTGTGGAAAACGAATCCGCATAACTGGGAACCGAAAGCAAGACAATTAATGAATGTGCAGCCGGGGGAAAAAATTGTAGGATTTTTACATTTAGGATATTTTGATCCTAACGAGGTTCCTGATGGAAGACCGCGTACACCAGTAGAGGAAAAGCTCACGATTATGTGAGTGCTGAAAATTCATATCGAAATACTGAAAGTGAAAAGGTTAAAGACCATTTGAAAGATCCTGAGAGATTGTTTATCCTCAGGATCTTTTTAGTTATGAATCTTACCGCTTTGATATTTAGATCTAATCCAAATTCTTTAGTAAAGTATTTTCCCATTTTATTTTTAATAAAGGTGTTTTGGGATGGGCAAAAAACATTGCAGTATAAGGGAAATGATACTGATCATATTTGAACTCTATATCGGAGTTGTAGAAATAGCTGCCTACAATCAATGCGTTCATATATTCGGTCCATCCCGAATAGGACTGTTGTAAAAGCTGAGCTGCTTTTATCATATAATCCTGTGCTTCTTGCTTTGTTAAATAGCCAACTCTTCTGCCAACACGACATAAATAAATAACTGACCCCCAGTAAAAGGCGGAAATACCTGATGCAGGTATAGCATGTAATCCTTGGTTTGCTATGAATAATTCAGCGTATTTTGAGCCGTCCTTATGCCAAGATTGAATGTATTGATTTCGGGCTGTTTCTGAAAGAGCTGATAATTGATAGCGAATTTGATTAAATTGTTGATGATTGTTAGCTTCTAATAACCAATGAATGGTATCCTTCAGCTCTGTAGCATCGTTAATATTCTGGTCATCTTTCAGTGCCTTCATGAGCTCTCTGTTACCAATTAGCCGATCTCGAATGAAGGTGAATTTATAGTCAACAAAATAATACGTCATCAAGGGATTGGCACCAAAAGGTAATGATAATAACTGTAAGTAAAGTTCAAACTGTTTCCGGTGTTTATCTTTAGATGCACCATGTATGTCAGATACCCCGTAAAATAGATTATGGTATTTAAAAAGTTGGTAGCATCTCCATATGTCCCAAATGAGGGGGATGAACATGAGAGCTATATATTTAAATGGCAGTGGGGTAAAAGGAGCTATAATAAAAAATCCTATATAACCCCTAATACGCCTTAAAAATATTGAGTGGACAATTAGTTTCTTCCCTGACTGTATGCTCTCTTGTTCTTCAGCCGCTATCTCAGATGAGAATGTTCCCGAAG
Organism: Bacillus sp. FJAT-52991; assembly: GCF_037201805.1. Classification (GTDB taxonomy): domain Bacteria; phylum Bacillota; class Bacilli; order Bacillales; family Domibacillaceae; genus Bacillus_CE; species Bacillus_CE kandeliae. Next base: position 296,198 of record NZ_CP147404.1, read on the forward strand.
ACGGGTTCACACTTTGAGAAAGACGAGAATAAATTTCTAGGTGACCAGGAGATATTTTTCGACACTTATCAGCCCAATTATAGGCTTGTTCATCCTCACCCATTTCGAGATAGCATTTCACGATTAACAGCATGGCATCCGCATGCTTAGGGTGATGGGAAAGTAACTGCTTACAATCATTAATTGCTTTGGAAAATTGACTATTGTCGTATCGAATCCGGGCTCTATACATTAGACCATCAGGATCATCGGGACAAATAGAGAGTACATCGTTGAATGATTGCAGAGCGTGCTTTGTATGCCCTATACGCATGTAATAAATTCCTTGCATATGTAATAGATCTGGGTCTTTAGAATATAACTGATATGCTTCTTTCAGCAGATCTTCGGTTGCCTCTAGATCATTGTCCATAAGAGCTAGCTGTACTTCTTCTCGCAATTGTAAGAACAACTCGTAATCTAAGTCATCAATTTCCCTAAAAAACTGGTAGCGCATTTCTCGAGCACCATTGATATGTTGAAGCAAAAGCTGAATGGTTTCTTCACTATGTTCTTCGATTAGTTCTTCTTCCTGTTCACGCCAGTGAAACATCTGGTCGAAAAGCTCCCAGATAGGGCGAGGCAAGTAATAATGATCCTCCAAAAATAAAATCAATCGATTTTGCAATGTACTGGTATGTTGAACATCCCAAACAACATCGGAATTTAAGAGCTTTTCCCAGTTTTTAAGTTCGATTCGAGCGAAAAAGTCATCATATAGCGCTGCGATTTCCTCCATAAACATGCTCACTGGATGTTCCAAAGTAGTGGCAGAGTCCAACTCATCTGTAACATCCAGCCAAAGAGCAGGATTGGCTGTTTCTTCATACTCAATATCTTCTTGTAAGAAAGAGTCGCTAGCCATTAGCTCCGCTCTTTTTATAGCTGAATCATAGGCTTCCTGTTCCTCTATAAACGTGTTCACTGGATGTTCCAAAGAGTCCCGTTCATCTGTGACATTCAACCAATGAGTAGGATTGGAAGTTTCTTTATATTTAATATCTTCTTGTAAGGAAGAGCCGCTAGTCATTAGCTCCGCTCTTTTTGTAGTTGAATTATAGGCTTCCCGTTCCTCTATAAAGGTGTTCACTGGATGTTCCAAAGAGTCCCGTTCATCTGTGACATTCAACCAACGAGTAGGACTGGAAGTTTCTTTATATTTAATATCTTCTTGTAAGGAAGAGCCGCTAGTCATTAGCTTCGCTTTTTTTATAGCTGAATCATAAGCTTCTCGCAGGCACTGATACCCTTCAGGATCATCTTCGGGATGATGAATTTTTAATTTTTTCGCGTAAGCTTTTTTTATAATCGAAATATTATCGGTAGGCTCTATCTCTAAAGTTTCCCAGATCGTCACAGATAGTTGATCCACCTTTCCATATTTTCCAATGTTTCTTTTAACATTTCTGCGGCTTTTTTAATCTCTTTCTCGTTTTGTGTAGCTAATACACTTTCAAATTGTTGTAACATCACGGTTATTTCTGTACGTCTATCACCAGTCAACTCTTCATATAAACGCTCGCCTTTAGCTATTAGTAATCTATTCTCAATGCGATCTCGGGGATGAACCTTAATTTCCTTCAGTTCTAACAGACGCGCTTCAATTTCTTCCTTAGTGAGGCTTCCAGCATTGTTTTCAATGATGGCTCTCTTTTTCTCTCCAGTTGTTGTGCTGATCACTTCTACTTCAAGAATGCCATTAATATCGTATGTATAACGAACATCTATAGACTGTTCCCCCGCTTTAGCAGGTGGGATTTTAATTTCCAACCCACCTAATTTTACATTGTTTTCTACTCTGCGACTTTCCCCTTGATAGATGTCTATGGTGAGAAGTTTTTGTTGATCATGGGCGGTATAAAGTCGTTTCATTCGACTGACAGGAATGGGAGTGTTTCGCTCGATAATCGGGAAAAAATATCCTGATTCTATTTGATCTGTTCCGATCTCTTGGACTATTTCTGTTCCTAGAGTAAAAGGACAAACATCGGTTAATATCATTTCTTCTAATGCCTCGTTCCGTTCCTTCAAGGCGATTTGTACCGCTGCACCTAAAGCAACTACTTCATCAGGGTTAATATTAGAATACGGCAGACGGCCGAACATCTTGGCAATAACGGACTTGATTAGTGGCATTCGAGTGGCGCCGCCAATTAAAATAACAGCATCTAAATCGTCTGGTGATAAAGAAGCATCGCGAAGCGCCCGTTCAATCGGATATCGCAGGCGTAAAATTAACGGTGTGGCGAGCTTCTCGAAATCCGTTCGCGTGAGGCGAGATGTATAAGTTTCACCATTAATGGTAGCGCTCATGATTCCGAAAGGCTCACGGCCTAAGATCAGTTTGCAGCGTTCAGCCTGATGACGAATGAGGGAAAGGCTTTTAGAATCAAGCAAATCCAGCTGGAGCCGATGGAATTCAATAAAATAAGTTACAAGAAGATCAGTGAAGTCTTCACCGCCTAGATAATTGTCACCGGCGACAGATTGGACATTCATAATTCCTTCAAAAAAATCTAGTATAGACACATCAAAAGTACCGCCACCTAGATCAAATACAAGGAATTTTGTTTCTGACTTTTCCTGATGTAATCCATAAGAAAGTGCGGCGGCTGTAGGTTCGCTAATCAGCCGTTCGACCTTCAATCCGGCAATTTCAGCAGCGTGTTTTGTTGCTTTACGCTGCATATCATTGAAATAAGCTGGAACACTGATTACCGCTCCAGTGACTGTTTCACCTAAAAAGGCTTCTGCATCTAATTTCAAAGCTTTAATTACAAAGGAGGAAAGCTCTTCTGGAGAAAAAGTGTATTTTTCTAACTCATAAGTTTTATCTGACCCCATAAATCGCTTAAATGTAGCAGCAGTTGCATGAGGATGGGTAGTGAGTCGTTCTTTAGCGATATGTCCCACAAAAATTTCACCGTTTTCACCAACGCTGACAACAGATGGTGTCAGGTGTTTCCCAAGTACATTAGGGATGATTTTTGCTCCATCATCCGTCCAATAGGTTACTAGACTATTAGTTGTACCTAAATCGATTCCTATTGTTGTCATAATAGTCTCCTTCCCTCTTACTTAATAACACATTTTACCATAAAGGGTTATTAACGGAAAGGTGGTTTTTTTATTCTTGGATGATAGTTTCAAAGATATAAATAAAGCAAAAGAAGTTGCTTCCAAAAGATCAGTCTTTGTTATTGATCAACTTGCGTAAATAAACACTTATAAATTTTAGAAAATTCTGTATAATATGATTTAAACTAGTCTCTTTGGGACAAATAGGAGTGTGAGTGCGTGGGAATTCAAGCCGAAAGTGTTGCGAAGTTGGATGAACGAAAGGAAGCAGCGATCCATCCGTTCGTTTTTAGTCTATTAGTGGTGATGACGACAGCTCTAATGGGATCTTCTTTTGCCGTGGGAAAAATAGGTCTCACTTATGTGTCACCGTTGTTGCTTGTGGCGCTTCGTTTTTCAATTGCTGGCGTAGTAATGGTGGTTGTGGTCCGCGTGTTGAATCGTCCGCACCCTCAGACATCCAAACAGTGGATACAAGTGGCTGTTATCGGTTTTTTTCAAACAGCAGCGGTTATGGGCTGTATTTTTATGAGCTTGCGAACTATTACTTCGGGAGAATCGGCGATATTAACCTTTACGAACCCATTGCTTGTTGTATTGTTAGGCACAATTATTTTTAAAGTTAAGTACCGCCTGTTGCAGTGGCTTGGTGTTATCTTTGGCATCATCGGTGTGTTTATTACGATGGGAGGACAGTTAAATCTAGAGATTGGAACGATGTACGGTCTTTCTTCAGCCGTGGCCTGGGCGATTGCTACGTTATTAATTAAGGCTTGGGGATATCCATTAGATACGTGGGTGCTTACCGCTTATCAAATGCTCTTTGGCGGCATCATTTTATTGCTCACCAGTTTTCTGTTAGAAACTCCTGTTATTGATGTGAATATGACTTCTATCGCCATTGTACTCTGGTTAGCGTTTATGGCCTCCATTGTTCAATTTGCTGGCTGGTTCTATTTAATTCAAAAAGGAGACCCAGGTAAAACAAGCGCCTTTCTCTTCTTAGCCCCATTTTTCGGTGTGCTAACGGGCTGGCTGCTACTGGGGGAACAGCCGCAATGGTATATTATGCTCGGGGGAGGGTTCATTTTTATCGGGATCTTTTTAGTGAATTGGAAGGCGAGCAAAGAGTAAGAGTAAATGTGTGAACTTTTTCGGCAAGTATAAATAAAAGGACTAAAAAGCTGTAACATTGAATAAAAGCGCATGTATTGGGGTGGTTCAATCATTCCAAGCGTGTGCTTTTTGATTGTATTAGATTTTATTAAAACCAGATGAACATTTGCCTCGTCTAATCAATAGGAGGTTAGGAGGGATAACTTGGAAGAGGTATTTGCTGAGGCATTTCTAACAGAAGATCATGACTTGCTGTTTGACCAAATTATGAAGGAGTATGGGCAGGATGTATTGGAGCTTGTTTACTCTTACGTGAAAAATAAATCGGTCGCTGAGGATTTGACGCAAGAGATCTTTGTGAAATGTTACCGATCGTTAAATAGTTTTGATAGAAGGTCAAAAATGAAAACGTGGCTGTGGCGCATTGCCATTAATCATTGCAAAGATTATTTAAAAAGCTGGCATGTTCGCAAAGTACAGACCGTACATACGAATGACTTGTCTCATGCTTCAACGAAAGATGATGTGGAGAGAGAAGTCATTCAAAAAGATGAGCGCCAAATGATTATGGAGGCGACATTGAAGTTGCCCATTCAATATCGAGAATTAATTTACTTATATTATTATGAAGAGTTGACTATTAAAGAAATGAGTGAAGTGACTAACGTAAAGCAAAATACCATCAAAACGAGACTTCGACGCGCGAAAGAACTTTTAAAGGACGCATTGGGGGAGGAATAGAGCATGGAAGAGCATTTGAAAAAGTTGAAAAAATCCCAGCAACGAGAGTTATTCCATGAGTTGGAGTTCACAGAGGAGCTTCGGCAAAATATTTATCGAGCCATTAAAACAGAAAAAGATGAGGATGTTGTTATGGCAATTCTGCAATTGCTTGTGCACGAAAAAACAGGTTTCGAATTGCTTAATCATTTGCGCGGCAGAGGAATAAAAAGATTTGATCAAAATGAAGGCTTTCTTTATGCCTTTTTACATTCGCTAGAACAGAAGGGATACATCTCATCACAATGGGATAAAGAGCAAAATAAGCAATATAGCTTAAATTCAAAGGGACGGAAGCTATTACATAAAGCTGAGACGAAATCGACGCAAGGAGTGTTGAAAGGAGCGATGTTGTATGAATGAGAAAGCCCTGTTTCTTCAAGAGTTGAAAAGTCATATTCGCTCGAAGGAAGCACAACAGTATGTAGCATTAGAGATGGAACAACATATAGAAAACACGACTAAAACATTGATGAACCAAGGGATGTCGCAAGAAGGGGCAGAAAAAGAAGCTGTTAGGCAAATGGGAAGCCCCATGAGATTAGGTGTGGAGATGAATAAACTGCATAAGCCAAAGGTGGAATGGGGCTTAGTAGGATTCTTTGTGATCGCTGCTGGACTTGGGTTCCTGCCGCTTATGTTGCTTCACGATACGGGTAATTTAATGATGGATAATATAGGTGATTTAGCAATAACAAGAGCTATAGCTGTTTTGTTAGGCGTGATTTTGATGACAGCTTGTATGTTCCTTGATTATCGTAAACTACAAAAATATGGATGGTTCTTTTATGTTTTTGGAACAATCATATTATATCTTGTTTTTGCTCAAGGATGGATTCAAGGGCAGTTCGCTGCAATGAGAAATGGAGTCTGGTACTTAAATTTAGGTCCATTCTCCACAGATTCGACGATTATCCTTCCATTTTACTTTTTTGCTTGGGCTAGCTTTTTAAACCAATCGATGAAGAAGTGGAAATTAATTGTATTATTTGTTCTTCCATTGATATTGTTTTCTCAAGCTGGAAGCAATATTAATGCAATGATCTATATGATTATGGTCATCGTTATGTATGTTTGGTCGATTCGGTATAAGAGAAAGTCATTAGTTGCTTTAGGGTTTATCGTTCCATTTGTAGCGTCGGGTAGCTTATTAGCTTTTTTATCAATAATGAACGAGGAACAATTGGCAAGGTGGCAAGCCTTTTTACATCCGGAAGAATATGCTAGTTCAGGAGGCTATATTCCTTTGTTAATAAAAAAGTTTCTAATAGAGGCGAGTTGGTTTCCTCAGTCTATTCCTACGGACCATCGCTTTGTCCCAGAAGGCCACACAGACATGGTGTTAGTAACATTAATTTATGGATTAGGATGGGCTTTCTTTCTATTTCTTCTCATCGTGCTTGGTGGTTTTGCTGTTAGAATGTTATGGACTACAACAAAAATTAAAGATCCTTTTGGACAATTATTAATTATTGGCGGGGTCATGCTTTATGCGGTACCGCTTCTTTATAATATGTTAATGATCGTTGGCTGGTTGCCTGTAACTGGAGTATTCGTTCCGTTCATCAGCTACGGAACTATTGTCGTCTGGCTTTACTCGTTAGTGATTGGCATTATGTTAAGTGTATTCCGCCGAAAAAGTTTTGCCATTTGATTGAAGTTTGTTAGGTCGAAGAAAGCTTCGGTGAAGTCAAAGAACGGTTGCCAAGGTCGAAGAAAGCTTCGGTAAAGTCAAAGAACAGCTGCCAAGGTCGAAGAAACCTCCGGCAAAGTCAAAGAACAGCTGCCAAGGTCGAAGAAACCTCCGGCAAAGTCAAAGAACGTCCCCTAAAGGTTGAACAAAGTCCCCAAAAAGTCAAAGAAACCGCACAAACATCGAACAAAGCACATGAATGGAGTGTTCATGTGCTTTTTACTTTTATCGATCTATTAATCTCTCTAATCGTCCGGCCAGTTGTTTACGCCATTCTTCTGCTAGTTCCTGAACGGCTAATACTTTTTTGATGCCTTCGATATCCTTTTGGCGATGAAAATAAATTTGATTGGCAAAAAGGATGGAGACTTGTTGTGGATGAGGCTCTAGTAAGGTAATACTTGAATTTGTTTGGACCGTTCCTTCTTGTAACACACGGCATAAATAACCGGTAAAGCCTGTTTCGACAATTCTTTTAAGAAGAGGAGTTAAGTTTGTTCTCTTTGTTATAGTACTGCATGGAACACGTCCTTGTGTAATTTGAATGACGGCATCTCCTAATTGATAAATATCGCCAATATGAACATCTTGTTCTAGCATATGGGTGACAGTTAAATTTTCGCCGAATGTCGCAGTGGGGAGTGTTGTTTGAAATTCTTGTTCCCACAACTTGTAGTGCTCGTACGGATATACACAAACAGCGCGATCAGGGCCGCCGTGATGTTTTAAATCAGCGACGCCATCGCCGATAAATCCTTCTTTCGTTAAGAAAGCTTCGTTCACACTTTCTTTACAGATGCCTGTATCCATTTCTTTATCTTGGCCATACTTCATCTTTTTTGGTAGTCCTGTGGCAAAATTCACTAGTTCGATCATATGAAATAGACTCACTTTCTAATAGTTTATTTAGAAGATTAAGAAAATAATGCGTGTGCTTAGAGTGGCATTCTAAATGAGTAACACCATTTATCATATTCATGAGTTTCATAGAAACGATGAGCTGCTTCTCGGTGAAGGGCAGACTCTAATGAAACGTACTCTGCTCCTTGACTTTTCCCCCATTTATGTACAAACTCCAGCATATCAGCACCTAAACCATTGGATCGTTGGTTCTCATCAACGACTAGATCGTATAAAAAGACATGGTAGCCGTTATAAAGATTCGTTACTAATCCAACACCAGCTAATGCAAGCATATTTTCACCTTCAACCATGGCGAACATATGATAGTCTTCTTCTGCCATTTTCGGTAATAAATCAAGGTATCTTTCCATCGTCAATGCAGGCCGCAATTGCGTCATTAACGGAAAAGCTTGTTTCCATTGATGTTCGTTCGTTAATTCAATAATTTCCCTCTTCATCAAACTGCTCCTTCCCTATTTATTTTCTATTCATTATAGGGGATGTTGGCGATAATATCCATTTAGATTGGCAGGTCCAAAAAAATTTCACCCCAGAATCGGTTCTGGGGTGAAGAGGTTTGTGCTTAGTCATCACTAAACATATTAAATAATCCGCCGACTCCACCTTCTCCTTTAGAGGAGCCACCTGATTGAGGTGCGGAAGCGAAGACGCGGCTTGCTAAGCGGCTAAATGGCAACGATTGTACCCAAACGGTTCCCGGGCCTCGCAATGTGGCAAAGAATAAGCCTTCTCCACCAAATAAAGCTGTTTTAATACCTTTGACTGCTTCAATATCATAATGAACATCTTGAGTCATTGCCACTAAGCAGCCCGTATCAATTCGGATCAATTCACCAGGGGCTAGCGTTTTTTTATGTATTGTACCGCCAGCGTGAACAAAGCTCATTCCGTCCCCTTCAAGTTTTTGCATAATAAATCCTTCTCCACCGAAGAAACCAGCGCCTAGCTTTCGCTGTAATTCAATGCCAACGGAAACGCCTTTTGCTGCTGCAAGAAAGGCATCTTTTTGACAAATAATTTTTCCGCCAAGCTCGCTTAAATCCATCGGAATGATTTTTCCAGGGTAAGGAGATGCGAAAGAGACATGCTTTTTTCCGCTTCCTTCATTAGTAAATGTGGTCATGAACAAGCTTTCTCCAGTAACCACTCGTTTGCCTGCCCCTAGTAGCTTACCCATTAACCCGCTACCTTGACCAGCAGAGGAATCACCAAATACTGTTTCCATGCGGATGCTATCTTCCATCATCATTAAGCTACCAGCTTCTGCAATCACGGTTTCCTGTGGGTCAAGTTCTACCTCGACAAATTGCATATCATCGCCATAAATTTTGTAATCAATTTCGTGATTATTCATTATGCATCCTCCTTTTTGATAAAGTATACGCATATTTCGATCAAAGGTTTCATTTTTTTGCTGTTAATTCATAAGATTTGATCGCCAGATTCGAACGGAGAGTGTTTTTTTGCTCTTTATCCCCTGTACAACCGGTGAAAATCATTAACAAAATGAAAAAAACTAAACTTTTAGAGAAAAATCTCAAATCTACTCCCCCTTATTTAAGTAATGTTTGACAATTTTTATCCTTATTATTATACAATGAAACAATAAAATTGGATTTTTATGGTTCGACAAACTTCGGGGAGTGACAGGCACCCCCTGTCGAATGTTTAGAACTTGTAGAGTATTTTGTTTTAATGTTTGTATGAGAATAGTTTTATAAAAATGGATAATAAAAGAAAATAGGAGGCAGTATGTATTCAATTGGCCAGTTTTCAAAAATATGCGAAGTGCCAGTAAAGACGATTCGTTATTATAGCGATATTGATTTATTAGTACCTTCCTACATAGATCCAGAAACGAATTATCGCTATTATGACCATGATAAAATTCAAGTGATGAAAAAGATTAAGCTGTTGAAAAGCTGTCAATTCACGTTAGCGGAGATTAAAGAATTTGTGGCAGAAGCTGATCCGGTGAAGTGGAATGCTTCCATTGACTATAAAATAAAACAACTTGAGAACGAACGAGAGCATCTTTTACAAATAATTGAGGAAATGAAAGAATGGAAGAGTCAAATAAAATCGGAAGGTTCCATACTTTCAAGCCCATGTGTAACGGATTGTTACTTAGAAACGCAGCCAGAGAAAAAAGTATTTGCTATTCGTGAAAAAATAGAAAAAAAATTTATTAATCAATTGGTGAAAAAGTTATTTGATCGGATATACGCTTTTAATCTTCGAGTGGATGGTCCATTAATGGCTGTATTTCATGAAAAAAGCCTTGATCAAAAAGAAGTGGATGTGGAGCTTATGTTACCAGTAATTGCTTCCGGTCATATAGAAGGTATGAAAATTTTAGAGGAAGGTTTATTTGCTTGTTTGACTGTAAAAGGATCTTACTCAGAATTAGAAATTGGTCATCATACATTAGAAGACTGGATCATTGAACATGGGCTCACACCTTTAGGACCAAGTATAGAAATTTTTGAAGTTGGCCTTGTCCCTGCCGTTGTTCATCCAAAAGATATTAAACCAGACTTTGATCATCACCCTTCAGATTATGTTACCCGAATATGTGTTCTTGTTTGTGGAGCGTAAAAATAAAGACAATATGAGTAAACAATAAACTACCTTTAATTATAGGTTTTTTACTTACCGATAAATAAAACCCCCTGCAAACCGTTGTTTGCAGGGAGAGGATAGGAATCTGTTACGTAGAAGTTTTCAGTTTTTCTTTAAATTCAGTGATTTTCTTCTTAGTATCCGTAATCAGCGGTTTCATTTTTTGCCTATTAGGCTGGTCTTTTTTAGCCTCATTGATAAGAGGATAAAGGCTTTCTTCGATGTTTCTGTAGTCTGTAGGGTAGACTTCTTCTACTTGTTTTTCGATTGTATCCCAATTTTCCTCAAGATGCTCACCGATGGCTTGAATCTTCTCTGTGCCATTCGGTGACTGATCCACTACTGTGCCCAAGTCATTTAGAGAAGTCTGTACTTTGTCAATGCCGCTCGTTAAGTCAGGCATCTTCTTGCTCGTTTCCATTGTTTTTTTAGATGAATCATTATTGTTAGTAAAATTACACCCCGTCACCATCATCATAGCTACAAGTATGGCTGAAACATAATTGAACTTTTTCATGAGAACCTCCCTATAGAAACCTTTTGTCTGCTAGTGTTAACGGATTTCTATAGGTTTAAACAAGAGGAGGTATCGAAAAAAAATCACCCTATTTCACATAGCCTTTTTTACCAGCGCCCATTCCGAATATAAAGATAAATAGGGAAACAACTATTAGCATAAGTAAAGGAATAGTCCAACTATGCGTGATGTCGTGGAGCCAACCAAATAATACGGGTCCCGTAGCGGCTAGAAGGTATCCTAGTGACTGGGCCATACCTGATAGTTCAGCGGCTTCTTGAGTGCTTTGTGTACGAAGGCTAAAGAACATCATCGCTAAACTGAAGGCAAATCCTCCACCAATCCCGATCATGATCACCCATAAAAGAATAAGCTGAGGGCTTCCGTACAATATACCGCATAGACCGGAAATAAATAATCCAGCGGTCAAGGCAACTAATAGACGCTGACTTTGTAGACGTCCGGCCCAAATAGGGACGATAAAAGTGAAGGGCAGTAAAGCAAATTGCATAATAGAAAGCAACCAGCCAGCTTCGTTTGCCTGCAGACCTTGTTCTTTTAGGATTTCTGGCAGCCAGGCAATTACGGTGTAAAAGATTAAAGACTGAAGACCCATAAAAAAGGTGACTTGCCAAGCTAAGCGCGAGCGCCATAAATTAGTGGACTTTTCTCTTGGAGTTGTTTGGACATTCGTTCTTGCTTTTGGTCGAGGCTTCAATTGTGGAATCCAAAAGAAAACGGCTAACAAAGATAAAATTCCCCAACAACCGAGAGCACCGCGCCAGCCTAAACCTAGAAGTGAAGAGAGCGGGACACTGACACCGGTTGCTATTGCACCACATAAGTTCATGGAAACAGCATAAATACCTGTCATTACTCCAATATTTTTGGCGAAATCCCGTTTGATCAAGCTCGGTAGTAAGACGTTGGAAACGGCGATGGCTAAACCAAGTAAAATAGTTCCAATAAATAAGGGAGTGACTCCGCCAATAGAGCGTATTCCAATTCCAAAAGTTAATAATAACAAGGAAGCGAACAATGTACGCTCTAAACCGAAGCGCTGCGATAATTTCGGCGCGAACGGTGATAAGAAGGCAAAAGCAAGGAGTGGTACGGTCGTTAAGGCACCCGCTGATGTATTCGATAAATGTAAACTGTCACGAATGGAGGAGACTAGCGGGCCTACAGACGTTAAAGGGGCTCTTAGGTTTGCTCCAAGTAAAATGATGCCGATCATTAATAGCCAATCTCCTCGTTGAATGGTTGCTCTCGGTGGATCTAGTTGCTTCGTTGCTTGATGTGTATTCATGATAATTTCTCCGTATCTATTTTAAACTGGGTCATGTAATCATTAACAGCTGCCATGGCTTGTTCGCGATCCTGGTTAATAATCGCGTCCACAAGTTGGCTATGGATGTGCAGCTGAGTCTCTAAACAAGAATTGATTTCTACCAAATGATGAACAGAATCCTGAAGGGACACGGTCATATGATCGTATAAATCGATGAGCAAATGGTTATGAGTTGCTTCAGCGATGGCTTTATGCAACTGAATATCTGCTTCAGTATAAGCTTCATGATCCTTTGATTTGGCTGCTTCTTGACAGGCAGACAAATAAGTTTTCAATTGTTCCAGATCTTTTTTGCTTCGTCTGGCAGCCGCTAATTGTGCGGCTTCTCGTTCTAAAGCGTGGCGCACTTCTAATATTTCCAACAAATTAGATTGTTGGATTCTGCGATGGAGTGCCACCTCTAACACGCTAGATGAACAGACAAAGGTGCCGCTCCCTTGCCTTGTTTGCAAAAGACCCGCATGAACGAGCGATCGAATGGCTTCTCTCAATGTATTTCGACTGACAGCAAACTGCTCCATCAATTCCAGTTCTGGAGCGATGCGGTCGCCAACTTGCCATTCTCCTGATTCAATCAGGGCTTCCATTTGAGAAATGACCTGATCTACAAGTGACACACGCTTTATTTTTGATATATTCATATAGACACCTCAAATTTGTAGGATGATTGGTTCATTGGTTAATTTACTATATAAAAGTGAAAAAGTAAAATGACATGACATTTGTCATTTTTTTTCATGACATCGTCTACTTAAATAAGGAATATAATTCCTGTACGCTTAGTTTAACTCATACGGAGGTGTGCAAAGATGACTGAAGTGATTAAGGTAGAACGAGTGTCAAAACGATTTCAGGATAAAAAAGCGGTCGATGATGTGTCGTTCTCCATTCATTCAGGAGAGATTGTAGCCATTCTCGGTCCGAACGGTGCAGGAAAGACGACGACCATTTCGATGATTTTAGGGCTTTTGAATCCTTCAAGTGGAGAAGTCCAAGTGTTTAATCAGCAGCCTAAGGAAAAAAGCGTTCGCGAAAAATTGGGGACGATGCTGCAGGATGTCAGTGTGATGCACGGATTAAAAGTAAATGAATTGCTCGATTTAGTTCGTCATTATTATCCTCATCCACATTCTTTAGCAAAATTAATTGCTTTAACTGGATTAAATGAAATGGACTTAAAGACAAGAGTGGAAAAACTTTCGGGTGGTCAAAAACGGCGTCTAAGTTTTGCGTTGGCGTTAGCGGGGAATCCAGATTTGCTTATTTTAGATGAGCCTACGGTTGGTATGGATTTGAGTTCCCGTAAGCGCTTTTGGAAAACGATTCAACAGTTAGCCGAGCAGGGAAAGACGATTATTTTTTCGACTCATTACCTTCAGGAGGCAGATGATGTGGCCAGTCGAATCCTATTGTTTAAAGAAGGTTGCATTATTGCTGATGGAAAGCCCACCGACATAAAGGCTCGATTTTTAACGCGAACGGTTTCTTTTCAAGCCAATGTCACTATTTCGTTAGCACAAATGAAAGGTTGGCCTGGCGTTAAACAGGTATACACAAAAAACGATAGATTCTATATTGAAACAAATGACTCAGATGAAGTGTTAGCACGGCTGTTCGCTGAAAAAATGGGCGCTCGTGATATCCAGATTGAACAAGGAAGATTGGAAGCGGCGTTTGAGCAGTTGACGGCTAACGAAGAGGAGGCGATGTAAGATGAACGTGTTATTGATGCAATGTAAAGCGGAAATCATTCGGATTTTGCGCAATCCTTATTTCGTTTTTTGGTCATTATTAATGCCGATCTTCTTCTATATTATTTTTACAAAAGTAATGAATACGGATGTGCCAGATCCGGAGCTTTGGCAAGCGCATTATTTAATGTCGATGACCGCCTTTAGTGTGATGGGTTCTGCCATTATGACATTGGGCATTCGGATGGTTCAGGAGCGGTCGCTCGGTTGGTCTACTTATATGCGAGTGACGCCACTATCAAATACCATCTACTTCATGGCACAAATGGTTGGTCAAACCTTGATTCATTTACTTTCGATTGTTGTGATTTTTACGGCAGGTGCACTTGTTAATAATGTATCGCTCACTCCTTCTGAATGGCTGTGGAGTGGACTGTGGATTTTAGTTGGATCATTTCCGTTTTTAGCACTAGGGACTTTGTTTGGAGCAATGAAAAAAGTAGAAACAGCTGCTGGAGTGAGCAATCTTTTATATATAATTCTAGCAATGGCAGGCGGTATGTGGATGCCGATGGAGGTTATGCCGAAAATGATGCAAAACATCGGTGAGTGGCTACCTTCCTATCATTATGGAAGTGGAGCTTGGGAAATTGTTCGTGGTAAGGCGCCTAGTTGGAAAAATATTCTTATTTTATTCTCTTACTTTCTTTTGTTCATGTTAATATCTAACTATACTAGAAGCAAACAAGAAGCGGTGTGATCGATGAAATGAGTGTGAAGAACTGGCGGATCTCAATTTTCCCGAAGCGATTCGGGATTTTTCCTTATATTTTTCTGTTTTATTTACTTATGCCTGCTTATTATATAGTCAATCTAACAGGAGTTAAATGCTTGGCTAGTATAGCTTTACTTCTTTTGTTTCTCCTTACCTATCGTCAATTATATTTTTCTATAGGAAAAAAAAGCTTTTCTTATTGGCTTGCGATTCAAATGATGATTGTGCTTATTTTAAGTACTTTTATTAATATCAATATGTTATTTATGGGCTTTTTTTCAGCAAGCTTTATTGGTTGGTACGATGTTAACGAACAAGACAGGCGGAATTTTAAAATCGCCTTCTTCTTTCTTGTGTTAATTGAACTGATTCCTTTATTTAAGTGGGGGTTGTTTTCTGCTCCCACTCAATATGCTTATTTTTTTCCGTTTTTAATTATTATGTTGATGTCTCCATTTGGCATTCGTTCGATGAGTAAACAAATGAAGCTTGAAAGGCAATTGGACGAAGCGAATGAACAGATTAAAGAGTTTGTGAAGCGAGAGGAACGAATCCGGATTGCTCGCGATCTACACGATACATTAGGTCATACATTGTCGCTTATTACATTGAAAAGTCAATTAGTTGAGAGGTTAATCAAACGGGATGCAGATCAGGCGGAGATAGAAGCGAAAGAAATTGAACGAACATCACGGGCGGCTCTTAAGCAAGTGCGAGAGCTTGTGTCGAGCATGAGGGCGATCACGATCGCTGAAGAATTGGTTCATATCCAAGAGATTTTGCAGGCGGCTAATATTACTTACCACTACAAAGGGGAAACCGATCTTTCAGCTATTCCACCACTTACGCAAAACATTATTAGTATGTGTTTGCGTGAAGCGGCCACTAACGTCGTTAAACATAGCCAAGCAAAAAATTGTACGATGAACATCTTCCTGTCGAAGGCAAATATCCACGTCGAAGTGAAGGATGACGGAATTGGAATAGGGAACAAGGATGTGTATAGCAGTGGCTTAAAAGGGATTGCTGAGAGATTGGCGTTAATTGAAGGTCATTGTCACCTGTCGAATCAAAATGGGGCTTTATTAGCCATCACGATCCCGATTATTCAGAAAGAGGGGGCCTATGTATGATTCGAATATTTATGGCAGAAGATCAACGAATGTTGCTCGGTGCACTTGGCGCTTTACTTAATCTAGAAGAAGATATAGAAATCATTGGACAAGCCACCGATGGGCAAGAGGCTGTCGATTCAATTAAAAGACTGCAACCGGATGTTTGTTTGATGGATATTGAAATGCCAGTGAAGAATGGATTGGAAGTGGCCGAAGAATTAAAGGTCGTCCTACCAACTTGCAAAGTCATCATTTTAACTACCTTTGCCCGTCCAGGCTATTTTGAACGCGCTATTAAAATCGGTGTGCACGGCTATTTATTAAAAGATGGTTCGATTGAAGACTTGGCAGTAGCGATTCGCAATGTGATGAAAGGGCAGCGAGTATTCGACCCTGAATTAATGTTTGATACGATTCGTGAGGCAAATCCATTAACTACACGTGAACGAGAAATTTTAGTGTTGGCTGCTGAAGGGAAAACAACGAAAGAAATGACCAGTGAACTTTTTCTTTCTTCTGGAACTGTGCGAAATTATATGTCTGAAATTATTCAAAAGCTAGAGGTGAAAAATCGCATCGAAGCGATTAGAATAGCGAAGGAAAAAGGTTGGATTTGATGGATTCGTTTCTCCCGCATTAACGGGCTGTAAGACCCTCCACTGATCGAAGTTTCACTTTATAGTGAAAAGGCTTGATAAGTCCCTATTGAAAAACAGGCTAAACTCTCCGTTTAATGGAGAGTTTATTATTTTTATAGACATTGGGAGGAGGAATGGCCATGTATCACCCACGATTAAAAGGAAGTTCTTATGAGGCAGGTAAGCATTATGCCAGTATTCTTTATAAAAACGGCTTCAGATTTCCGAAAGCGACAGAAGAGAAGTTAGCTTTTGGAGCAGCATGCCACCCTATTTTAGCCGAGTTTGATCCAGATATGGTGAAAGAAATCCAAGGATTTGCAGAAGGCTGCCACTCGACATTTGCTGAAGTTAGTTCCTTTTTGTTAAGCATCGGTGTGTTTGAACCGGCTGGTCAATGTAGCATTTTTGCTGCATTCAATGGAAAGGAAACAATTATTGGCCGAAATTACGATATGCTTTTTAATTTAAAAAAAACGACAGAAGCTTCACTTGTTTGCTTACAAGGTAAAAACAAATATATAGGTCATTCCGATTGTTTTATCGGCAAGGTAGACGGAATCAATGAACATGGCTTATTTGTAGGGATTACTTCAGTGCCTCATCAAGAAGTAAAGTATGGGTTGAATTTTTATTTTGCTGTGCGTTATATTTTGGAGAATTGTTGTACAGTGGAAGAAGGAATTAATGTATTAAAACGGTTCCCAAGCTCAACAGCAAATAACTATTTATTAGCAGACTCTACAGGCAAGATGGCGGTCGTTGAAGTGACGCTACAAGAGGTTCGAGTACGTTTTCCAGAAAATGATTATATTCATTGTACGAATCATCATGAAAGCGATCATGTAACTGAAAGCTGGAATTGGAGCAAGTCAAAAGAGCGTTTTGACACATTGGACAAGCAGCTGAAAGAGAACGTTCAAAAGATAGATTTACTGATGGCTCAAGCGATAATGTCAGAAACAAAGGGGCATGTTTGTTTAAACTTAAAGGAGTATCAATTTGGTACGCTTTTCTCCATTGCGGCCAACTTAAACACGTTAGAAATCCATCGAGCGGAGGGACAGCCGAATCGAGTAAAATATATAGACGACAAGCGCTTAGTAGAAGCTGTTCATAAGGCAAAGTAAAAGAGGAACCTTTCTGTTGGTTTCTCTTTATTGTGATTAGCATTTGCTATTTCACAATAAAAACGATTTGTCCTTTATGATAGGAGTAACAGTCCATTTTTTTTGATGAATATTTTTTTGTAATTCTTATTGACTTTATATTTTAGAACATGTTATATTATATTCCTGCCGCTAATAACAGCGGTTTTGAAAAAAGCTTCAAAAAAACTTTTAAAAAATAGTTGACTTTTAAACTATTTAAATGTTAGAATTTAATTCCTGTCATTAATAATGACGAGTGAAATTGATCTTTGAAAACTGAACAAAATAAACGTCAACGTTAATTCAAATAGCGAAGGCATCATCTAATGATGACCTAAGCAGGACAAAAACGAGCAAAGGAACATCTGCTAAGTCCGTCACATCCTGTGACAACGCAGATGCCTGCACATCCATGTGCAATGCAAACATCTTTTTGGAGAGTTTGATCCTGGCTCAGGACGAACGCTGGCGGCGTGCCTAATACATGCAAGTCGAGCGAACTTGATGGAAGCTTGCTTCTATTCAAGTTAGCGGCGGACGGGTGAGTAACACGTGGGTAACCTGCCTGTAAGACTGGGATAACTCCGGGAAACCGGGGCTAATACCAGATAAGTTCTTTCTCCGCATGGAGAAAGATTGAAAGACGGTTTCGGCTGTCACTTACAGATGGACCCGCGGCGCATTAGCTAGTTGGTGAGGTAACGGCTCACCAAGGCGACGATGCGTAGCCGACCTGAGAGGGTGATCGGCCACACTGGGACTGAGACACGGCCCAGACTCCTACGGGAGGCAGCAGTAGGGAATCTTCCGCAATGGACGAAAGTCTGACGGAGCAACGCCGCGTGAGTGAAGAAGGTTTTCGGATCGTAAAGCTCTGTTGTTAGGGAAGAACAAGTATCGGAGTAACTGCCGGTACCTTGACGGTACCTAACCAGAAAGCCACGGCTAACTACGTGCCAGCAGCCGCGGTAATACGTAGGTGGCAAGCGTTGTCCGGAATTATTGGGCGTAAAGCGCGCGCAGGCGGTCTTTTAAGTCTGATGTGAAAGCCCACGGCTCAACCGTGGAGGGTCATTGGAAACTGGAAGACTTGAGTGCAGAAGAGAAGAGCGGAATTCCACGTGTAGCGGTGAAATGCGTAGAGATGTGGAGGAACACCAGTGGCGAAGGCGGCTCTTTGGTCTGTAACTGACGCTGAGGCGCGAAAGCGTGGGGAGCAAACAGGATTAGATACCCTGGTAGTCCACGCCGTAAACGATGAGTGCTAAGTGTTGGAGGGTTTCCGCCCTTCAGTGCTGCAGCTAACGCATTAAGCACTCCGCCTGGGGAGTACGGCCGCAAGGCTGAAACTCAAAGGAATTGACGGGGGCCCGCACAAGCGGTGGAGCATGTGGTTTAATTCGAAGCAACGCGAAGAACCTTACCAGGTCTTGACATCCTCTGACAACTCTGGAGACAGAGCGTTCCCCTTCGGGGGACAGAGTGACAGGTGGTGCATGGTTGTCGTCAGCTCGTGTCGTGAGATGTTGGGTTAAGTCCCGCAACGAGCGCAACCCTTGATCTTAGTTGCCAGCATTTAGTTGGGCACTCTAAGGTGACTGCCGGTGACAAACCGGAGGAAGGTGGGGATGACGTCAAATCATCATGCCCCTTATGACCTGGGCTACACACGTGCTACAATGGATGGTACAAAGGGCTGCAAGACCGCGAGGTTTAGCCAATCCCATAAAACCATTCTCAGTTCGGATTGTAGGCTGCAACTCGCCTACATGAAGCCGGAATCGCTAGTAATCGCGGATCAGCATGCCGCGGTGAATACGTTCCCGGGCCTTGTACACACCGCCCGTCACACCACGAGAGTTTGCAACACCCGAAGTCGGTGGGGTAACCCTTACGGGAGCCAGCCGCCTAAGGTGGGGCAGATGATTGGGGTGAAGTCGTAACAAGGTAGCCGTATCGGAAGGTGCGGCTGGATCACCTCCTTTCTAAGGAAATTAACGGAAAGTAAGAACGCTGTTCTTACTCAAATTAACGACGCGTTTTATTTTGTTCAGTTTTGAAGGATGAATTCCTTCTATTTACTTGTTCTTTGAAAACTGGATAATATCGTATAAAGTAACCAAGCAATAACCGAGTAATCGCCATTTTAGGTTAAGTTAGAAAGGGCGCACGGTGGATGCCTTGGCACTAGGAGCCGACGAAGGACGGGACTAACTCCGATATGCTCTGGGGAGCTGTAAGTAAGCATTGATCCAGAGATTTCCGAATGGGGAAACCCACTGTTCGTAATGGAACAGTATCTCTGTCTGAATACATAGGACAGTTGAAGGCACACCCGGGGAACTGAAACATCTAAGTACCTGGAGGAAGAGAAAGCAAATGCGATTCCCTGAGTAGCGGCGAGCGAAACGGGAACAGCCCAAACCAGAAGGCTTGCCTTCTGGGGTTGTAGGACACTCTACACGGAGTTACAAAAGAACGGGATAGGCGAAGAGGTCTGGAAAGGCCCATCAGAGAAGGTAACAATCCTGTAGCCGAAATTTCGTTCTCTCCAGAGTGGATCCTGAGTACGGCGGAACACGTGAAATTCCGTCGGAATCCGGGAGGACCATCTCCCAAGGCTAAATACTCCCTAGTGACCGATAGTGAACCAGTACCGTGAGGGAAAGGTGAAAAGCACCCCGGAAGGGGAGTGAAAAAGATCCTGAAACCGTGTGCCTACAAGTAGTTAGAGCCCGTTAATGGGTGATAGCGTGCCTTTTGTAGAATGAACCGGCGAGTTACGATTTCATGCAAGGTTAAGCCAAAAAGGCGGAGCCGCAGCGAAAGCGAGTCTGAATAGGGCGAATGAGTATGAGGTCGTAGACCCGAAACCAGGTGATCTACCCATGTCCAGGGTGAAGGTAAGGTAACACTTACTGGAGGCCCGAACCCACGCACGTTGAAAAGTGCGGGGATGAGGTGTGGGTAGCGGTGAAATTCCAATCGAACCTGGAGATAGCTGGTTCTCTCCGAAATAGCTTTAGGGCTAGCCTCAAGGGAAGAGTCTTGGAGGTAGAGCACTGTTTGGACTAGGGGCCCCCATCGGGTTACCGAATTCAGACAAACTCCGAATGCCAAAGACTTATCCTTGGGAGTCAGACTGCGAGTGATAAGATCCGTAGTCAAGAGGGAAACAGCCCAGACCACCAGCTAAGGTCCCAAAGTATACGTTAAGTGGAAAAGGATGTGGAGTTGCTTAGACAACCAGGATGTTGGCTTAGAAGCAGCCACCATTTAAAGAGTGCGTAATAGCTCACTGGTCGAGTGACTCTGCGCCGAAAATGTACCGGGGCTAAACGTATCACCGAAGCTGTGGATTGACATCTTTGATGTCAGTGGTAGGAGAGCGTTCTAAGGGCGGTGAAGCTAGACCGTAAGGACTAGTGGAGCGCTTAGAAGTGAGAATGCCGGTATGAGTAGCGAAAGAAGGGTGAGAATCCCTTCCACCGAATGCCTAAGGTTTCCTGAGGAAGGCTCGTCCTCTCAGGGTTAGTCGGGACCTAAGCCGAGGCCGATAGGCGTAGGCGATGGATAACAGGTTGATATTCCTGTACCACCTATTTACCATTTGAGCAATGGGGGGACGCAGGAGGATAGGGTAAGCGCGCGAATGGAAATGCGCGTCCAAGCAGTTAGGCCGATGACGAGGCAAATCCCGTCATCATCAAGGCGGAGCTGTGACGGCGAGGGAAATATAGTACCGAAGTTCCTGATTCCACACTGCCAAGAAAAGCCTCTAGCGAGGTAAAAGGTGCCCGTACCGCAAACCGACACAGGTAGGCGAGGAGAGAATCCTAAGGTGAGCGAGTGAACTCTCGTTAAGGAACTCGGCAAAATGACCCCGTAACTTCGGGAGAAGGGGTGCTCTTTGGGGTGAATAGCCCCGAGGAGCCGCAGTGAATAGGCCCAGGCGACTGTTTAGCAAAAACACAGGTCTCTGCGAAGCCGCAAGGCGAAGTATAGGGGCTGACGCCTGCCCGGTGCTGGAAGGTTAAGGGGAGCGCTTAGCAATAGCGAAGGTGTGAACCGAAGCCCCAGTAAACGGCGGCCGTAACTATAACGGTCCTAAGGTAGCGAAATTCCTTGTCGGGTAAGTTCCGACCCGCACGAAAGGCGTAACGATCTGGGCACTGTCTCAACGAGAGACTCGGTGAAATTATAGTACCTGTGAAGATGCAGGTTACCCGCGACAGGACGGAAAGACCCCGTGGAGCTTTACTGTAGCCTGATATTGAATTTTGGCACAGCTTGTACAGGATAGGTAGGAGCCTTTGAAGCGTGAGCGCCAGCTTACGTGGAGGCGTTGGTGGGATACTACCCTGGCTGTGTTGAACTTCTAACCCGCACCCCTGATCGGGGTGGGAGACAGTGTCAGGCGGGCAGTTTGACTGGGGCGGTCGCCTCCTAAAAAGTAACGGAGGCGCCCAAAGGTTCCCTCAGAATGGTTGGAAATCATTCGCAGAGTGTAAAGGCACAAGGGAGCTTGACTGCGAGACCTACAAGTCGAGCAGGGACGAAAGTCGGGCTTAGTGATCCGGTGGTTCCGCATGGAAGGGCCATCGCTCAACGGATAAAAGCTACCCCGGGGATAACAGGCTTATCTCCCCCAAGAGTCCACATCGACGGGGAGGTTTGGCACCTCGATGTCGGCTCATCGCATCCTGGGGCTGTAGTCGGTCCCAAGGGTTGGGCTGTTCGCCCATTAAAGCGGTACGCGAGCTGGGTTCAGAACGTCGTGAGACAGTTCGGTCCCTATCCGTCGCGGGCGCAGGAAATTTGAGAGGAGCTGTCCTTAGTACGAGAGGACCGGGATGGACGCACCGCTGGTGTACCAGTTGTCTTGCCAAAGGCATCGCTGGGTAGCTATGTGCGGACGGGATAAGTGCTGAAAGCATCTAAGCATGAAGCCCCCCTCAAGATGAGATTTCCCATAGCGCAAGCTAGTAAGATCCCTGAAAGATGATCAGGTAGATAGGTTCGAGGTGGAAGCGTGGCGACACGTGGAGCTGACGAATACTAATCGATCGAGGACTTTTCCTAGGCGATTTGTACGGTTACAATACTTATTATCCAGTTTTGAAAGAACAATTCTTTCAAACTTCATAGTCTGGTGGCGATAGCGAAGAGGTCACACCCGTTCCCATCCCGAACACGGAAGTTAAGCTCTTCAGCGCCGATGGTAGTTGGGGGTTTCCCCCTGTGAGAGTAGGACGTTGCCAGGCGACTTCCCCAATAGGGGTTTTTATTTTGAGAATTTACATAGTAGGCCCGTTGGTCAAGCGGTTAAGACACCGCCCTTTCACGGCGGTAACACGGGTTCGAATCCCGTACGGGTCACCATTTGGAGGATTAGCTCAGCTGGGAGAGCACCTGCCTTACAAGCAGGGGGTCGGCGGTTCGATCCCGTCATCCTCCACCATTAATATTGGTCCGGTAGTTCAGTTGGTTAGAATGCCTGCCTGTCACGCAGGAGGTCGCGGGTTCGAGTCCCGTCCGGACCGTCATTTATACAACGATTTAAAAAATGTGCAAAGGAAAAAATCCTTTGCACATTTTTTAGTTTGAGTTAACAATAAATTGAGATTAGAATTGTAAAAATCTAGTGATTGTGTTATCATAACTATAAATAAATGGAGGAGGTATCGAAAATAGCACAATGGATATCCAATAATTTTTTTCGCTCATTAATTGAAAAGCAAAAAAATGACTTTGCCTTGGCAAAGAAGCGGGATATTTGTGTCTATTTTTAAATGCCTTGATCGGAATAGAAATAAATAAGTATAGTAAAACCCTTTGAATTAGAGGGTGTAGTCTATTCTTTTTTATTTCATGTAAGGACACAGGTGTATGTATAGCCTGTGTTTTTTATTTATATAAAGGGTTAGCTCATAAACTAATTTGAATTGATGAGCCTTTAGTTGGCCATCAACCAATGGCACTTCCTGCTTTTTTCTTTGGTGAAGAAAGATGGAGGAATTTGTATGTTTATCTTAAAAATAGAGAATGCCAAGATGGAGTTTGATGGAGTGACCTTGTTTGAACAAGCTTCATTAGAGATTCAGGAAAATGAACGAGTGGCTTTAATCGGAGAGAATGGTGTAGGCAAGACCACATTTTTAAAAGGGATTCTTGGACAAATACCAATGAAAGAAGGGAAAATAACGTTTGGGATTTCTCGTGATGAAATCGGTTGGATGATGCAAGATTCTGACGGTGATGTTTGTCTTTCTACTCGCGAGTGGGTGGAAAGTGAGCATCTGGAGTTGAGCCAACTTAAACGAGAATTGTTAAAGAGCCAAGAGGAGAAACGGTTGGATGATTACAATCAAACTCTTCAAAAATATTTAGACATGGATGGGTATCAATGGGAAGTACAAGTGGAAAAGACGCTGAATCAGCTCGGTCTATTAGAGCCTGTATGGGAATTGCCGTTTTCTAGTTTGAGTGGCGGACAAAAAACGCGTGCTAAGCTAGCGAGGGTAATGATAAAATCGCCTAAATTACTCATTCTTGATGAGCCAACGAATCATTTAGATACGGAGACGATCGAGTGGCTTCAGGATTGGTTAAGTCGTTATCGAGGCAGTGTATTATTTATTTCTCATGAGCGTGACTTCATTGATCAGATGGCTCAGATGACATATGAATTAACGGAAAAAGGAATGAAAAAATATCAAGGTGGCTATCAAGCCTATAAAACGCAAAAAGATCATGAAATGAAGTCGCTTCAATCTTTGTATGAGAAGCAACGACAGGAGAGAAAGAAATTAATAGACACGATTCAAATGTATAAAAATTGGTATCAACAAGCGAATGCTGCTGCTAGCGTACGTAACCCCGTTGCACAGAAACAAGCGGCTAAACAAGCTACAAAATATAAAACGAAGGAGAAGGAGTTAGAACGGTTAGAAAATGAACGTGTTGAAAAACCGCAAGAGACGCCTTCTATTCAAGCGAGCTTTGATGCGAAAGATTTTTCTGGAAAGAGAATGTTAGATGTCAATCAGGTTAGTTTTTCTTATGGGACCCACCTTGTTCTTCGTGAAGTAAACATGCAAATTAAGCGTGGTGATCGACTAGCGGTTATCGGTAAAAATGGTAGCGGCAAAACGACGTTATTAAAACTGATGGCCGGGAAATTAATGCCGACAAGCGGAGTTATTACAAGAAATCCACAACTAAACATCGGTTATTTTTTTCAAGAGCTTGAAAATTTGCATCCCGAACGAACGATTCTGGAAGAACTTTTGTCTTTGCCAAATATAACTCAGTCCGAAGCAAGGACGATCCTTGCTTGCTTCTTATTCCGAAAAGAAGAGGTTTATAAGAAAGTGAAGCAGTTAAGCATGGGAGAGAAGTGTCGTGTCGCCTTTGTAAAGCTTTATTTTTCTGGAGCTAATTTGCTGATTTTAGATGAGCCGACTAATTATTTAGATATTGCGACTCGTGAACGGATAGAAGAAATGTTAGTTGCCTACCAAGGGGCTGTTGTCGTGGTTGCCCATGATCCATATTTGTTACGGAAAATCACGAATAAGGTTGCAATGATTGGGAATGGAAAGGTGTCTAACTACATCGGCACTTATGAAGAATGGGAACAGCATGTAAGCATCTCACCTCAGAGTCAAGAGATAAGAAATAAGCAGCAACGATTAGAATGGGAGCTTGCAGAGCTGTTAAGTGAGGAAGGCGTTGAAGCAGAAGAGCAGCGGCTTGAAAAAGCAAAAGAACTGAAACAACAATTAGAGCAGTTGAAATCGATGGAAGAATAATGGGATAAAAAAGAAAGCCGTCAGCTTGTTGGAATCAGGGCTGACGGCTGTTTTCTTTCAATTAGTTAGCGAACGGTTACGAATGAGGAAGAAATAGGAGAATAATGCCATACTATTACAACTGAAAATAATTATTCCCATCGGTAAAGCATTTTCGTCACCTGCGATCCCAACGAGTGGAGACACGATTGCTCCACCGATAAATGGAAGTAATCCTAATAGAGCAGAAGCACTTCCCGCCGATTCTCCTTGTCTTTGCATACTTAAAGAAAAGGCTGTCGTTGAGACCATACCAACGCTAGAAACAATAAGGAAGAGTGCGATAATCATAGGGAGTAGTGGAAGCTTGGCAATGACAACAATGATAAGTAACAGGCTTCCTGTAAAGGCCATTAAAATGCCGCTTAAAAGTAGCTTCGTTTCGCCAACCGTACTAGATAATCTCCCCGCGATTTGGGCTGAAATAATAATTCCTAATCCATTAAGGGCAAATAACATTGAAAATTGTTGTGGAGTGACGCCATAAATATTTTGCAGGACGAAAGGCGATCCCGCAATGTAGGCAAACATGCTGGCCATAATCAACGCTTGTGTACTGGTTAATCCCATAAATGAACGGTCTTTTAATAGAGTCCCAAATGTTTTCAACGTCGCTTTTAAACTGCTTTCTGACCGATGATGCATAGGCAATGTTTCTGGTAAAAAGAAAAGCACCGCTAAAAACATTATCAACCCAATAACGCCTAAAATGATAAAAACGGCAGGCCAAGAAGTGAAATTTAATACGGCTCCTCCAGAAATGGGCGCAAGAATTGGCGCAGCTCCATTGACAAGAGCGAGTAAAGAAACAAACTTCGTTAATTCTTTTCCAGAATATAAGTCACGAGCAGAAGCACGCGCGATAACAATCCCAGCGGCTCCCGTTAATCCTTGGACGAAGCGAAGGAAAACGAGTATCCAAATGTTAGGGCTAAAAGCACATAGCACTGAGGCCACTGAATAAATGAGTAAAGTAGAAATAAGTGGTTTACGTCTTCCTTGTATATCACTTAAAGGTCCGAAAATTAATTGTCCAATTGCCAAGCCTAGTAAACAAGCTGTCAAGCTTAATTGTGCGAGTGAAGTCGTTGTATGTAAGTCCTCTGCTACCATTGGAAGAGCAGGCAGATACATATCCATCGATAATGGACCAAAAGCGGTTAATGAACCAAGAATGAGCACGACCCAAGCTTTGCTGAATGGACTCGCGAGCTCTGTTTGTTTTTCTAATGAATTCATTTTCTGTCTCCTTTCTAGTTATTTTTCAAAGTATGAAATTACTCTAACATATAGATTGGAAATATACACCTTTAGAATAGTGCTAATAGTTAGCTTAAGAGGGGAAAGACCTTGTCTTTTTACTACCCTCCATATAAAATAAAATAGAACTGGAAAATTGTAGCTAGGGTTCCGCTTCTGTTTGAGAAGGTCTGTGACCGAGGGCTACCTCTTCTGCAATAGCAGAAGGCACCTATTGACATAAAAGGTCCGAGGGGAAAGGTTCAGCGTGTTTCGTATGCGCTGAATGCTTTCTCCCGGACCTTTTTTATTTTGAAATGGAGGGAAAACAATGAGTAAAGGGTTACAAGTGTATCCAGGTGTAGCTATGGTGGTTTTCAATGAAAAAAAGCAAGTATTGTTGCAAAAGAGAGCGGATGTTGGTCTTTGGGGGTTGCCATCTGGTCATGTGGAGCCAGGAGAAACGGTGGCGGAAGCGGCGATACGTGAAATTCATGAGGAAACAAACCTACATATTCGTATCAAAAAATTAATCGGCGTTTATTCAGAGCCATCTTCACAAATTTTTGCTTATCCAGATGGTCGGACCGTTCATTTTATTACTACTTGTTTTTTAGCTGAGATTATTGGAGGAGAGTTACGCTATTATTCTGATGAATCATTGGATGTGAAATTCTTTGAGATAGATCAGCTACCTGCTGACTTATTGCCGATGCATCCGCGCTGGCTTGATGATGCTTTGGCTAATGAAGAGAAGGCCTTTATTCGTTAGTGGAATATGCTACAATAATAGCAATATTCAAAAAAGGAGTAAGAAGCCTCTATGTATGTGCGCTTTCGGCTTATTTATCTTTTCCTTTGTTTCAGTCTATTACTTGTGTTTGCCCCCTTTACTACTACTAGTATTGTTGGTCATGCTAAGCAAACAAAGGCTAAGGAAGGAAAAAAAGTATATAAAATTGCTGGTGAACAACATTTAGCTCCTTTCTCTTTTATAAATGAAAAAGGGGAGTTTACTGGTTTTAGTGTCGCATTATTTGACTATATTGCGGCAAATGAGGATGTAGAGTTTGAGTACATTCCGATGGATCTTTATCAGGCAACAGACGCTCTTCAAAAAGGAGAGGTGGATGCCATTATGGGAATGAAATATTCGGCCGAACAAAGTGCACGCTTTGCCTTTTCAGAGTCGTATTTCACGATGGCTGATGCCGTTATTATTCCAAATGAATCTGCCTCTAAAGTGAAAACGTTAACGGATTTACGTGAAAAAACGATTGTTATGCAGGAGGAGCCTGTTTCTTTTGATCTATTATTAAATGTTAGAAGAGTTGATTTTCTATTAGCACTTAATCCTGAAGACGCCTTGCAGTTTTTGTTTATGGGACGCGCAGATGCTTATCTTTCGAATAAATGGACTGCTGAATATTATTTAGAAAAGGCAGGCAAACAAACTGAATATAAAGTGTTGGATCATTTAAGTGTACCTTCAGAGTTTGCAGTCGCTGTTAATCCGGGCGACACAGAATTGTTGTCCTTGATTAATCGATCATTAAACCATATGGAAGCGAGTGGGGAGTATCAGCAACTGTATAATGAATGGTTTACCTCTGGCACAGATGAACAATTGAAGCAATTAAAAAATTGGATCGTTTGTCTAATTGTTTTAATCACGTTGACATTTGCTGTTTTGTACATGACGTACATATGGAATAAACGTCTGCAAAGGGAAGTGGTAAAGCGGACCTCTGCGTTAGCAGTAGCCAATGAAAAGCTTGAAGTGCAGCGTCGAGCTATTTCTGATGCCAATGCTTTTAAAACACAAATTATTAATCATATGTATTATGGCATTCTTACATTCGATGAGTCTTTTCAACTGACCAGTATGAATCAGAGTGCCAGGCAAATGCTTCATTTGTCAGACAGGAAAGCTGTGCAAACGGATGATATTTTAGAACAACCGCTCATTCGCCGTATTCTTCATACATATGAGCATATGTGGGATAAGAAAATGGAGTTATTGAAAGACGAAATTGAAATTGAGCATGAAGGTCAAACACAATTTTTCTTATACCGCTTAATTCCACTTTATGAAGAAAGGGGGCAAATGAACGGTTACTTATTGACGCTTGCTGACCGTTCAGAAGCAAGGATACTTGAGGAGAAGCTTGCTACTCAAGAAAAAATGCGGGCGCTTGGACAGCTTGTAGCCGGAGTGGCTCATGAAATTCGTAATCCGCTGACATCGATGAAAATGTTTATTGATTTACTTCCGCGTAAATATGAGGATTCTGTGTTTCGAGAAGAGCTGTTAAAGCATGTACCAGAAGCCCTTCATCGGATGAATCGAATTGTGGAAAACCTGCTTGATTATGCTCGGCCGAAATATCCGAAGAAGAAGATGTTTGCTGTAGAGCCGTTTTTTCAATCGCTAGAGGCGATCATTCAGCCAACATTAAGAAAAAAAGGCATTCAGCTTCATTTAAAGATTGAATCAGGCATGATGCTGTATAGTGATCCCGATCAAATGAAGCAAGTGATGCTAAATTTAATGTTGAATGCGGTCGATGCGATGGAAAATCGTTCAGAAAAAGTTTTATCGATTGAAGCTAAAACAGATCAGGCAATAGGTGTCATTCGTGTATCGGATACTGGATGCGGTATGGAGAAAGAAGAAATTTCTCATATTTTAGAGCCTTTTTACACGACGAAAGATCATGGGGTAGGGCTTGGATTAACCCTTTGCTATCAATGGGTGAAAGAGAACAATGGAGAGATGAATATTGAATCTGTAAAGGGGCAAGGGACTACATTTTCTCTTGAACTGCCTACAGAGGTAGAAGGAGGAGAAAGATAGATGAAGCCAGCTATACTAATAATTGATGATGAATCGGCTATTGGGTCTTCTCTTCGCTTTGCTTTAGAAAATGAATACGAAGTGACTGCCGTGACTCATGTTCCAAACGGATATGAGCTTTTGAAAGAAAAGAGTATGGATATCGTGCTACTCGATTGGCGGCTTGGGAAATATAACGGGCTTGAGGTGCTGACTGAAATAAAAACGATTCAGCCGGACATAGCCGTTATTATGATGACCGCCTATGGAACGATTGAATCCTCAGTTGAAGCGATGAAGCGCGGTGCCTATCATTACATTACCAAACCATTAGATCTTGATGAGTTAGAACTTTTACTTGAAAAGGCACTGGAGCATCGGCAGCTACACCATAAAATTCGCGAGTTAAGCGATACGATCGAGAAAATTAAAGGTTATGACCAAATGATTGGGGAAAGCGACGTGATGAAGCAAGTATTTTCCCTTATTGATCGTGTGAAAGATATTGATTCTAGTGTGTTGATCTTTGGAGAGAGCGGAACAGGTAAAGAATTAGTAGCGAGAGCGATTCATCGGCAAGGAAAAAGAAAGAATGGACCGTTTATTTCTGTGAACTGTGCGGCGATTCCGGAAGCCTTGCTTGAAAGTGAATTGTTTGGCTATGCAAAAGGTGCTTTTACAGGAGCAGTGCGCAGCCAAGAAGGGAAGGTGGCTGTTGCGAATGGTGGGACGCTGTTTTTAGATGAAATAGGTGAAATGCCGCCTTCCTTGCAAGCAAAACTGTTAAGGGTATTACAGGAAAAGGAAATTACGCCGCTTGGATCGACCGAAACGAAAAATGTAGATGTGCGGATTATTAGTGCAACGAATAAAAATTTGCTTAGCATGATAGAGGAAGGTTCATTTCGTGAAGATTTATTCTTTCGCTTGAACGTCATTCCAATCCAGCTACCGCTTTTACGTGATCGAAAAGAGGATATTGATCTGTTAATTTCATATTTTTTAAAGAAATATGCAGAAGAAATGCAACGACCTTTGCCTACACTTTCCTCCAGAGCGTACGACCAACTCATCAACTATGACTATCCGGGTAATATTCGGCAACTAGGTAATATTCTTGAATATGCCGTAGCGATGGCAAAAGAAAGAGTCATTCAACTAGAGGATTTACCAATCACTGCGGTAAAGACAAAGGAATCCTCAACTATGTTAGAGCATTCAACAAATGATCAAGAAGTGATTGAAGTCCCTATTGAAGCGACAATGAAAGAAGCTGAGCGGTTAATTATTGAGGCAGTACTTGAACACTGTGGAGGGAATCGTCGGCAAACGGCCAGTGCACTAGAGATCAGTGAAAGAAATCTTCGCAATAAATTACAACTGTATCGTCAAGAGCAGAAATAGCATGAAAAAAATGCCGGGTAGGAACATTTTGCCGTTCTCACCCGGCATTTTTTGCCGCTTTTATGAAGCTACCACTGACTATTTACTTCGCTTAAGTAAACAACTAAAAAAATAGATAAGGGGCCTCAAAGCTTGAAAACGCTAGGTTTATTCTATTGATCATCAATAAAAATACGGTTATTATTATCTGAATTTTTAAAACGGCACAACAATTGCATAAATAAGAATAAAAAATAATTACAACAGGGGTGGGAAAATGAAAAAATATACAGCACTAATTCTTTTACTCATTGCTATTCTCACGTTTACTACTGCATGTAGTAATACGTCCTCTAGTAAACAAGAGAATGAAAACGATTCCAAAAACAACGCTCAGGCGGAAGGGCCTCTTGCAGGAGAGCCGGTGACGATTTTAACAGGGGGGACTTCAGGGGTTTACTTTCAATTGGGAAATGCTTTAGCCAAAATTTATGGGGACGAATTAGGTGCTCAAGCCAGTGCCCAAACAACAGGAGCATCCGCTGAGAACACAATGAAAATTAGTAAACAAAAAGCAGAGCTTGGTTTAGCGATGGCGGATACGGTTTCAGACGCTTATAAGGGAGAGGGGAATTTTGTTCGCTCTGGAGCGCTGTCAAATGTAAGAGCGGTCGCTTCACTGTATCCGAACTATATGCAAATTGTCGCTCCTAAAAAAGCAGGCATTCGCACATTAGAGGATTTAAAAGGTAAAGATGTAGCCGTTGGAGCTCTTGGCAGTGGAACAGAGATTGTAGCCAAGCGCATTTTACAAGAAGCGGGTATTACATATGACGATATGAATGCGGACTTTTTATCTTTTTCAGAAGGAATTGAAGGGATTAAAAATGGAACAACTGATGCCGCCTTTCTTTCTTCCGGTTATCCAAACTCAGGAATTATGGAATTAGCCGCCACAGATGAAGTAGAAATTATTCCAGTACCGAAAGAATTAACAGAAAAGCTGCAAAAGAAATATCCTGCGTTTAAAGTAGGGGAGATTCCAGCTAACACGTATAAAGGTGTAAAAGATGCACGTGAAACAGTGCTAGTGAACAACTTGATGATTACTCATAAAGATTTATCCGATGAAAAAGTGTACGAATTGACAAAAACAATGTTTGAGAATTTAGATGACCTTCGCAATGCTCACAATGCAGCGAAGCAAATTGAATTAGACAAAGCGGTGGAAGAGCTGCCGTTGCCGCTTCACCCAGGAGCAGAGAAGTATTACAAAGAAAAAGGAATAATCCAATAGAGAGGGGATGACTTCATGACAGAGAGCAAAAACACAATGCCGGAGACAGCCGGAGGAGAGGAAGAAATTCTTCAAAAGTATGACAGTGAATCAAGATTCCGAAAAATTGATGCAGGATTTTGGCGTTGGGCTGTGTTTATTTTAAGTGTTGGCCTAGCTGGTTATCATTTATATACAGCTTACTTCGGTCCGCTTGATGCCCTTCGTCACCGGTCGTTGCATACAGCGATCATCGCTGCTTTAGTATTTATTCTATATCCAGCTTTTTATAAAAAGAATTCAAGCAATAAAGTGACGATCGTCGATATGCTATGGTCAGTAGCAGCCCTTGCTACGGGTGGCTATATGATCTTCGACTATGAAGGAATTGCGGAAAGAATGTCCATCTACATGCCGAGTAATGTAGATATCGCTTTTGGTATCTTGACGATTATCGTGGTTATTGAAGGTGGTCGTCGGGTAGCAGGGAATGCTTTGACCATCTTAACGGTTTTATTTATTGCTTATGCCTTTTTCGGACACTCTTTTCCTGATTTATTAAAGCATTCAGGTAAAGATTTAGAAGATATTGTGGCATATATGTATTTATCAACAGAAGGGATTTACGGTATTGCCATTTCTGTTTCTGCTTCCTACATTATTCTCTTTATTTTATTTGGCGCATTCTTAAATAAATCAGGCATGGGAAAATTTTTCACGGATATTTCGCTTAGTGTAGCTGGTCATACGTCTGGTGGACCTGCGAAGGTATCGGTCATTTCGAGTGGATTGCTCGGCTCCATTAATGGAAGTGCTCTTGCAAACGTGGTAACAACGGGTGCGTTTACGATTCCATTAATGAAACGTGTCGGTTACAAGCCAGAGTTTGCTGGAGCGGTGGAAGCTACGGCTTCAGTCGGTGGGCAAATTATTCCGCCTGTTATGGGAGCAACCGCGTTTATTATGGCAGAAACATTAGGCATGCCATACAATCAGATTGCTCTTGCCGCGATTTTACCTGCTTTCTTAT
Source organism: Bacillus sp. FJAT-52991 (assembly GCF_037201805.1). Lineage (GTDB taxonomy): Bacteria > Bacillota > Bacilli > Bacillales > Domibacillaceae > Bacillus_CE > Bacillus_CE kandeliae. The sequence goes on from NZ_CP147404.1 coordinate 329,305, forward strand.
ACTATTTAGGCATTATTCTAATCGTCCATTTCCGGGCAAAAAAATTAGGCTTAAGAGGGATGTCTAGAGCTGAATTGCCGAACTTCTGGAAAGTGTTAAAAAGCGGCGGTCATTTATTGATCCCGATCTTTGTCTTAATCGGTATGTTAATGGCAGGGAAGACACCGCTATATGCTGCTTTCTATGCGATTGTTCTGTCCATTGTTGTTAGTTGGTTTAATAAAGAAACGCGTATGGGCATTAGAGAAATTCTTTCTGCGATGGAAGAAGGAGTTCGTGCCGCTCTAGGTGTGGCGATGTCGTGTGCGATGGTTGGTTTGATTGTTGGTGTTAGCACGTTAACGGGTCTTGGGCCAAAATTGACCCAGTCGATTCTTGTACTTGGTCAAGGGGAAATGTTCTTAACGCTATTCTTTACGATGGTGGCTTGTATCATTATGGGGATGGGTCTTCCATCTATTCCGACGTATATTATTACGGCCACGATGGCAGCTCCTGCTTTGCTGGAACTAGGAGTTGATCCATTTGTTACTCATATGTTTGTGTTCTACTTCGGAATTTTAGCCAACGTAACGCCACCGGTTGCTTTAGCTGCTTTTGCGGGAGCGGGTCTTGCTGGGGCGAATCCGAATAAGACCGGATTTGAAGCGTTACGATTAGCGTTATCTGGCTTCATCATTCCGTATATCTTCGTCTTTTCACCGGTACTTCTTATGCAGAATGTAACTAGTCCATGGGAAGTTGTTTGGGTGACAATTACCGCGATTATCGGCATACTAGGCTTGAGCGTAGCGCTAGAAAGATACTTTATTACAGATCTTCCATTGCCGCTCGCAGCCTTGTGTTTAATTGGTTCCGTCACATTAATTGTTCCTGGTCTATGGACGGATATTGCTGGATTTGTCGTACTATCTCTTGTTTTAGGTCAACAGATTCTATCTCGTTCTAAAGGGCGACCGAAAGTACAAGATTCAAACGCGATTTAATGATCAAAACAGCTGTTAGGGGTTCCTGACAGCTGTTTTTGATCATGTGAAATATTCAAGCTTAGCTTCGGGAAAGTATTGTTCGATATAGCGTCCGAAAGTAGTTTGAATGTCCTCTTGTTCTTCTTTTTTATAGACGTATTTTCCGATTCCATATCGTCCCCACTTGTATTGGCGCTTTTCTTCTTCCATTTCTAGTTTCGTCATCGGATAATTTTTTTCAATGACACGTTTCGCTGGTTTCGTGAATCGATGCTGAATGAGTTCAAAGGTTAAGTCTTTCGTAGCATAGGTTGGCAATGTTTCTTTTAATGTTTGGAATAGCTCTAAATAACCTTGTTGCCAATCGTCATATAAATAAATTGGGGCAATGATAAAACCAAGGGGATAGCCTGCTTTCGCTACTTTTGCTGCTGCTTCTACCCGTTCGGCCAGTCTAGAAGTTCCAGGTTCAAGGTGTTTGATCACATAGTCTGCATTCATGCTAAAGCGAAAGCGCGTTTTCCCATTATGTTTCGCATCTAGCAAGTGATCAACATGGGCAAACTTTGTCACAAATCGAAGCTTGCCATATTTAGATTCACCAAAAAATTCAATCGCTCGCTTTAACGAGTGGGTTAAATGATCAATACCAACGATATCTGATGTACAAGAGGCTTCAAATCTAGTAATATCGGGTGCTCTCTCGGCCATATAATTATGTGCTGCTTCTAATATTTCCTCGGTATTCACATACGTTCGAATGTAAGGCTTACTTCCCATCGTTGTTTGTAAATAGCAATAATGGCAATGTCCCATACAGCCCGTAGCTAAAGGAATAGCATATTCAGCAGATGGCTTTGACGTATCAAATTTGAGCGTTTTACGCACCCCGACGACAAGAGTAGATTTAGCGATGCGATATTGCTGGAAATGATTATCACCGGGTAAATTTCGCACTTGATTGTGAGAGGTTGTCTGTCTAATTTCAATCCCCATATTGGTGAATTTCTTTTTTAATTCGTGTCCAAGTGGATACTCTAGTGCTCGGGGCTCGATATACACAAGCTGAGGAATAAAAAGTTTAACCAATGCTCAACCTCCTACTCAATCGCCCCGAAGTAACGAGCGAATTCCTGTTCCGCTGCCGCTTCAGATGGATAAATAGCAATTTGTTGATCTAGAGGATAATATGTTTCGTATAAAAACAGTGCCAATTCTCCCGGCCGCTCCGGGTGATGAACAACCGCGGCTTGTTGCACATTCGCAGCTGTATACGTATGAGGATTACGATAAATGACATATACGATATCCCCTGCTTGGTAGGCTTGTTCGGATAATTCCATATCAGCACCTGCTTTCTTCAAAAATGTATCTATCCTTAGAGTGTCTTGTTATGAAGAAAACATTCGTTACTTTTCAAGAAAAAGAGGACACTTCTTATATGAGAAGTGCCTTCTTTTATTGAATATACATTTAGATGCGTATACGGCGATGGACGAACAAACCGATTAATACAAGGATCATAAGAGAACCTAATGCCGTTCGACTAGCGATATTGCCATAGTCCGCTAGAAGTAAAGTGATCGTTCCGTAAATGACTGGTCCGACGATGGCAGATACTTTTCCTGAAAAAGCAAATAGGCCAAAAAATTGTCCGCGTTTGTCTTCAGGTGTTAGCTCGATGATAAAGGTTCTGGAAGTGACCCAGACAGCTCCTAATGAAACACCGAATAAGCTTCCCGCTACCCAAAACATCGCTCCATTAACAGCAAATGTACCAATAAATAAAGCGATCAGTAAGATGATTCCGACATACATAACAGATTGTTTGGCGCCAACAGATTTTGTCACATAGCCAAAAATGAATGAGCCAATAATACTGGCAACAGTCGATACTAAGTAGAGAAGGATAAACTCTCCTGATGAAAAGCCGACAATGGCTTTTGCATAGACCGCCATCATCGCAATCGCGGTGGCAATTGCATCATTGATAAAGAAATAAACGATCATAAACAAAAAGATGGCTTCGTGTTGTTTCATCTCTTTAAATGTAGCATAAATTTCCTTGTAACCTTTCAGAAATGACCCCTTTTCGGCGGGAGGCAGCGGTGTTGTTTCCTTCCCTGTTAACAGTAACGGTAAAGAAAATAGCAAGAACAGAATGGCTGTTGGAATAAAGGCCCGATGGAAATTTTCATCGCCAATGAAAGGATAAATGGCTAAACCAGCGAGCGTCCCGATATAGCCTACTGCTACACCGAATCCAGAAAGTAGCGGAATGGTTTCTTTCGTCCCTAAGTCAGAAAGCATCGCATCATAAAAAATTAGGCTTGAGTGGTAAAAGAACTTTGCAATGACAAATAACAAGACGACGAGTACAAGAGCTGTTGGAAGTTTAAATAGACTACTTTCGAGATTCATTGATGCGAAAACACCCATTCCGATCGTACATAATATACAAATGAGTGTGAAAGGAATAATATAGCGTTTTTTTCGGCCTGTGCGGTCCATCATTACACCAAAAAGTGGGGAGAATAAGACAAGAAACAAGCTTGCTGCTGCGTTAGCGTATGAAATAAACGTACTAGCAATTTGGTTTAACTGCTCGCTTCCTCCGATCGCCTCTTGTAAATAGAAAGGGAAAAAGATCGTAATAATATTTGAAGAAAAAATCGTGTTGGCAAAATCATAAAGCGCCCATGAAAGAACAGGTAAAGAGAAAAATAACCCCCATTTTGGTTGTTTGACGGGTAGGCTGTTTTCTTTTCCTTGAAACTGAGCCATCGGTTTCACCTCTTTTTCTCTATTATAGATCTTCCATTTTTCAAAAGGAGTCGAATGAAGAAAAAATTACACAATATTTACAAAAAAGAAGCTGACTCCTGTGCCATACACTTAAGAGTCAGCTTCTTTGCAGTGTGAAGTTTTTTGATGAACAACCATTCCAGTCATTGCGCCAATAAGTGCACTAAACACAATATCAGAAGGATAATGGTGACCTACCCAAACCCGTGATAGTCCAATCAACCCTGAAAGATAAGAAAGAATACGTCCCCACACTCGATTACGGAGAAAAATCGCTGTAGATACGGCAAATGCCAGCAGCGTATGTTTACTTGGGAATGAAGAGTCGGCTTTAGTAGGAATCAAGATCCCGACTTTTTGCTTCATAAATGGTCGCGCTTTAAAACAAAGACGTCTTAAAACAAAATCAATCAGCCAAGCGACTATGATAGATAAGGTAGCAGATCGGGCCGTTCTTCTTTGTGGACCATCCAATATCCATTTTAGCAACACAACGAACATATACACGTAACGGGCTCTTTTTGAAAGCAGAATCATGAATTGATCGACTAGAAAGAAGCGTCCTGACAGCTGTTGGATACTCCAAAATAACCTTTTGTCCATCAAACAGCCTCCCTTATAGAGTGATGAATTACAGTTATAACTTGCCCAGCTAAACTATAATTAAACAAGGGAAAATAAGGAGCAACGGTTTTAACTGCCGCCACAACCTCCGCCGCAACCGGAAGAACATCCAGAAGAACAATTTGAAGAGGAGCAAGAAGAATCCGATCCATTTCCTGAGTCACACGTAAAGCTAGAGCAGCCGCTAGAAGTTGATGACCCATGTGACGCTTCTTTAGGAAGTAGATGATCCATCTCATGTTGATAATCCTCAGCCTCATACATAGAGAAATAAACCATAGCGGGAAGTAAATAAGTATGATTATTTTCGGAAGTCATGCGTTTGAAAGGCTCATCGTCCTCATCTTGTTTGATAAATTCTGCTTGTTGAATATCATTATTGAGTAGCTGAACGAGTATTTTCTGTGCGTCTTCCGCTTCTTCATCCTTTTTAAAATATAGCTCTAATAACGATGGTTCGGATAATGTTCGAAAGTTTTCGAGCAGCTCGGCTTCAAGAGGGTGCTTTAAAAATGTTCCCCATAATAATCGGCTGTTTGCAGTTGGTTCAAATAATTGTAGATAGACCCAATCAAATAATGCTCGTTCATTTGGAATCGGGACGACCTCCATATTAGGTGTGTGATGTAAAAAATTTCCGTAAAATTTATTAGAAAATGTCTCATAATCCTTCGTAAACATTAACATTTCATGCCAAACTTCATCGACTTCCTCACTAAACATGGGGACTGTCTTTAATATTTTCGCTAAAATAAAATATCTTTTTAACTCAAAAAGTCGCCAGTCAAAATCATTATCTGTCCATGCGGGATGATTCATTAGGACGCGACTCTTCACTTTTTTAATGAAATCTGGAGAGAGTGATTCAGTAAGCCTAGTTTCAAGCCATAATAACTCAGGATGACGCTCATCTATCAACAGAGGGGTTTGAATACGGTAGAGTTTTAATTTTTTCTTTCTTTTCTTGACCTTAGAAAGTGCAGCAATAACTATAAACAATAAGATACCAATAAAAAAAACTGGCCAAATCTCACTCATAGGAAACCTCCTTTTTTTGGTATAGTTTCATTATAATAGCGGGGAAATAAAAATAACAGACGTTTCTAATAAGTAATATGCCTATTAATTCGATTGGTTTTGTTCAATTTAAAAAGAATTAAGGAAAAGCTTGTTCATTTGCGGTAAAATAGAGGCATAGAACATTTGGTGAACCGTCTGTACGGTATCGCTATATATCATATTATGTAAGTGAGGAGTAGAAGAATGGAAAAAGTACTTATTTTCGGACATAAAAATCCAGACACAGATTCAATTTGTTCAGCTATTGCTTATGCAGCATTGAAAAAAGAATTAGGAATGAACGTAGAGGCTGTTCGTTTAGGGAATACAAACGGTGAAACAGAGTATGCTTTAGAGAAATTTGGTGCAGAACAGCCTCGTTTAATTGAAAAAGCAGCTCCAGAAGCAAGCAAAGTCATTTTAGTTGACCACAATGAGCGCCAACAAAGCGTTGATGACATTGAAGAGGTACGCATTCTTGAAGTTATCGATCATCACCGTATCGCTAATTTTGAAACGAGTGATCCTTTGTATTACCGTGCAGAGCCAGTTGGATGTACAGCCACAATTTTAAATAAAATGTACAAAGAAAATGGTGTGTCTATTCAAAAAGAGATTGCTGGTTTAATGCTGTCTGCGATCATTTCAGATACTTTATTGTTTAAGTCACCAACTTGTACAGAAGAGGATGTTGTAGCGGCACGTGAACTTGCTGCTATTGCTGGAGTCGATGCAGAAGAATATGGACTAGCGATGTTGAAAGCTGGCGCAGATCTTAGTGATAAGTCTGTAGACGAATTAATTTCTCTTGATGCGAAAGTATTCCCAATGGGCAGCCGTAAAGTAGAAATCGCTCAAGTCAATGCTGTAGATACAGCGGATGTACTTGTGCACAAAGCAGAAATTGAAGCGGCATTGAACCGTACAGTTGATGAAAAAGGACTAGATTTATTCTTATTTGTCGTAACGGATATACTAAACAGCGACTCTGTGGCACTTGCTGTAGGTCGAGATCAAGCTGCGGTTGAAAAAGCATTTAACGTACAATTAAAAGATAACACAGCTATTTTAGCGGGCGTCGTTTCTCGTAAAAAACAAATCGTCCCTCCATTAACAGATACGTTAAAAGACATGTAATCATAAATGAACAGAGTGAGGCTTCTTCCCAAGGTGGAGGAGGCCTCTTTTTTTATGCATGGATGAAGAGTGAAAAATCTGCTGTAAAATAAAGTTTTAATTTATAAAAATAAATAATTTTACATATTTAATTATAATTTTAAAATATTTAAATATTATAAAAAATCTGTTTAACATTGACAATATAGCAGAAAAAAATTATGATAAAATAGTTTCTATTTAATATATTACACTCTCTTTGTTTTTAATTTTTAGACAATACTGTAAATTATAGAGAAGTGCAGAAATTTTTGGAAGGAGTTGCAATATGGACAACAACTACAAGCAAAAGATTGTCCAGAGTGTACCGCAAAAAGGTTTTTTTGGTCATCCTAAAGGATTATTTACATTGTTTTTCACTGAGTTTTGGGAACGATTTTCTTATTATGGAATGAAAGCCCTTTTACTTTATTATATGTACTACTCTGTCTCTGAAGGGGGACTAGGGTTAGATAAAAGTACAGCCTTAGCGATTATGTCTATTTACGGTTCACTTGTATATATGTCAGGGATTATCGGTGGTTGGATAGCGGACCGCTTACTAGGCACATCTCGAACCGTTTTTTATGGTGGTGTCCTCATTATGCTTGGGCACATCGTGTTGGCGTTGCCTTCAGGTACAACAGCATTGTTTGTTTCAATGGTTTTAATTGTGATCGGAACAGGTCTATTGAAACCCAATGTTTCCAGTATTGTTGGAGATGTGTACAGCGAAGAAGATGCTCGTCGCGATTCAGGCTTCAGTATTTTTTACATGGGAATTAACGCAGGGGCTCTTATTGCACCGCTAATTGTAGGGACGATAGGACAGGAATATAATTTCCATCTTGGATTTGGGATTGCCGCGATCGGGATGTTTATTGGATTAGCTGTTTTTGTTGCAACAAAGAAGAAAAATCTTGGATTAGCGGGTACGTATGTAGCAAATCCACTAGCTCCAGAAGAAAAGAAGAAGGTATTTACTCGGATTGGTTTAGCTGTGGCTTTGATTGCAGGACTTGGAACTGCCGGAATTGTCACTGGTACTTTAACCATTGATCGCTTTGTCACTTTAGTAAGTATTTTAGGGATTGTTATTCCAGCTATGTACTTTATTGTTATGTATCGAAGTGAAAAAACGACAGATGTGGAACGTTCACGCTTACTTGCTTATATTCCATTATTTATTGCTGCGATGATGTTTTGGGCAATTCAAGAACAAGGATCAAACATTTTGGCTTTGTATGCAGATGAACGTGTTCAATTGCAATTTGCCGGAATTGAATTGAAATCTTCATGGTTCCAAACATTAAATCCGCTATTTATTGTTACGCTCGCACCAGTATTCGCTTGGTTGTGGATGAAGTTAGGAAAGCGCCAGCCCTCTACAGCTAAGAAGTTTTCACTTGGTTTATTTTTCGCAGGTCTGTCTTTCTTAGTGATGATCTTCCCAGCTTATCTGAATGGAACAGATTCTCTTGCGAGTCCGCTGTGGCTTGTGCTTAGCTTTTTCCTAGTCGTTCTTGGTGAGTTATGCTTATCGCCAGTTGGATTAGCAGCGACAACGAAATTAGCGCCATCCGCATTTTCAGCACAAACGATGAGTCTTTGGTTTTTAACTAATGCTTCAGCTCAAGCAATCAACGCGAAAATCGTAGGCTATTATACAGAAGAAACAGAAATTGTTTATTTCGGTATTATTGGAGGAGCAGCTATCCTGTTAGGAATATTACTATTCTTATTATCTCCAAAAATCCAAAAAATGATGAAAGGCGTCAACTAAAGGAGCTGACCCTCACTCATTTAAAGTGAAGGCCATGTTAACGTATCTTGTTGATTTTTGACTCATTTGCAAAGTAGCGATTTTGCACGAAGTTTAATAAAGGCAAAGTAACAAAGAACGGTTTCGGCCGTTCTTTTTTTATTTTCCGGGAAATAACGACAAGGAATGGCTCATTATATCGACAGCAAGTTTGAGTTTTCAACATGTATAAGAAGAAATTTTGAAACCTTTTCATTATTTTTCCGTATGAATAGATAAAAGCTGAGCGGAAGGATGATAAAGAATGGATCAAGAAGAGCATGTACAAATAGCAACTAGATTTGTTTCTGATTATGAAAAGCTGGTCAAGGCAGTGAGCTGGGGAGTGGATAAACGACAATTGTTATCTATCATTTGTCAATATCATTCAAGCGGACTGCGTTTCGATCCGCAAAGCTACTTGCAGCTATCAAATTATATAAAGAAACAAGAAAAATGGACGTCGCCGCTGCGGACGAGCTTTAACTATTCATTTGCAGCGATGCTACTAACCAACTTTGAAGACTCATATCAAGGTTTTGAAGATGTCCAAAAATGTTACCGCTTACTGCTAGACAAGGGTTTTCGTAAATCGAGTTATACTTATATTGCAGCAGCGGTTGCTGTGCTTCCTCCAGGTGATCGTAAGCAAGACTTACCTAAATGTACTTCTCGTGCCATGGCGATATATAAACAAATGAGGAAAGAACATTTCTTTTTAACCTCTTATGAAGATTATCCATTGGCCATCCTATTGGCAAAATGTGAGGAAAATCATCATGGTTTAATAAATGAAATTGAATATTACTATGGAGCATTAAGTGAAGGTCCTTTTCGTGTAGGAAATGATTTGCAATTTTTGACTCATATTTTAGCTCAAGGTTCTTTTAATAATCGGCAAGCTCTCGCGGAACGAGCTATTCATTGGTTTGAAAGTTTGCGAAGTCGAGGAGTGAAGGTGAAGGGAACTCATTATTCGGTAGTAGGTATGCTGGCACTTTTAGCTACGCCAGATCAGCTGATCGATGAAGTGATGAGTTTATATCATGTCTTTAAAGAGGAAAAACGATTTAAATGGTATCAGGATATGAGCCTGCTCATTGCTGTTCAATTAGTGATTAAAGAAAAAATGAAAGATAGCAGTGTAATGACTGCTGGTTTAGCCGTCTCTATTGAAGCTATCTTACAAGCGCAGCAAGCAGCGATGTTCGCAGTGATTTCAGCGGCAACGATTTCTGCCTCCACGGCTAATTCTTCACAATAATTAATTAGCAGAAAAATTAAAATAGTATACGATTCAACTATTCAATTATATTGAGCGTAGAAAGTCACTTCCTCTTTAAGAGCAAGAGACCAGTACACAGATCAAGCCAGTGATATTTTCCTTAGCAGGAATGGATATCACTGGCTTTTTCGTTCCTTTCAAATGAGTCAAAAATAATCGAAATCAACATCATTGTTTAACAAAGTCTAAATAAAATTGTATCCAATCAAAAAATAGATTGGATGCGGAATTTGTAGGGAGGAATAGATTTATCGCTTGATAATACTGAATTGAGGGATTATATTATAATAATCTTGCAATTCAGTATTTTATGTGATAAAGTTTTTGTATCCAATATCCAATCAAAACCATTTGGATGAGTTGATTTTTCCTAATTGAGGTGTACGATCATGAATTTTCAGCCGTCTAAAGATAAGACAACTGTAGTTAATTATGTAACGAAAAATTTAAGACAGGCGATTTTGAACGGCACATTCAAGGCGGGAGAAAGATTAATCCAAGAAGATTGGGCCAACATTTTAAATGTGAGTCGCATGCCGATTAGAGAAGCATTAAGACAACTTCAATCGGAGGGATTGGTGAAAATTGTTCCGCACAAAGGAACGATTGTCACACCAATTACGAAAGAGGATATAGAAGAAATTTATTATTTGCGCTCATCTTTAGAAGGGTTAGCCGTTGAAAAATCACTGCCTTTTTTAACAAATAAGGACAAACAGGAATTGGCTGACATTCTAGAGAAAATGGAATCTTTAACGTTAACGGATGAAACGAATGATTATTACATTTCGTTAAATGAAAGTTTTCATAAGCTTTTACGAAAAGGATGTCCATGGACTAGAGTGTTAAAAACAGTAGAGAACTTAGGGATTTCTCCGATTGCTCCCAGTTTGCTAGTGGATTACTATGGAGAAACCCAAAGAGAGCACCGATTTATTTATGAAGCAGTAGAAAGAAATGATCCAGCTGAATTGCGGGCGGCGATTGAATATCACATATTGAGGACAAAGAATAACTTAATCTCTTATATGGAACATTTAAAGCCATCCGAGGAAAATATAATGAATCATTCAAACCATTAATTTAGTAATAGGAGGAAGTAAATATGTACGACTTTGGTATAGTTGGCGGAGGAATTGTGGGTCTTTCCACAGCAATGGCATTATATGATCGTTATCCGAATGCAAAGGTTCTATTGTTAGAAAAAGAGACGCAATTGGCTATGCATCAAACAGGACATAACAGTGGAGTTATTCACTCAGGAATTTATTATAAACCTGGAAGCTATAAGGCGCGCTTTGCTCGTCAAGGAAGTCAATCCATGAAAGAGTTTTGCGAGCAATATGACATTGAACATGATATTTGTGGAAAAGTAATCGTTGCAACAAAGAATGAAGAACTACCATTACTTGATAATTTATATAAGCGCGGACTTGAAAATGAACTAGATGTAACAAAAATCAGCAAAGAAGAATTAAAGGAAATCGAGCCTCATGTCAATGGTTTGGCGGCCGTTAAAGTAGCGGCAGCAGGAATTGTTAATTACAAGCAAGTAAGTGAAAAATTTGGTGAAATTATTCGTGAAAATGGTGGAGAGATCCGTCTTGGAACGAAGGTTGAAAGTATTTCTGAATTACAAGATGGCATTACAATTGAAACGAACAAAGGAACATTTAAAACCAAGTTTCTTATTAACTGTGCCGGATTACATAGCGACCGTGTAACAAACATGACTGGATACAAAACGGATGTGAAAATTGTTCCATTCCGTGGCGAATACTATAAATTAATACCTGAAAAAAGACATTTAGTTAAGAACTTAATTTACCCTGTACCAAACCCTAAATTCCCGTTCCTTGGTGTGCATTTCACTCGCATGATCGGCGGAGAGGTAGATGCTGGGCCGAATGCGGTTCTTGGTTTTAAACGAGAAGGATATAAAAAGACAGACTTTAACGTGAAAGATTTCTCAGAAGTAATGGGTTACCCAGGTTTCTGGAAGCTTGCAAGCAAATTTATGGGTGAGGGAATGGAAGAAATGCTTCGTTCGTTCAGTAAAGCAAAATTTGTTGCTAGTTTGCAAGAGTTGATCCCTGAAATCCAAGCAGAGGACTTAATTCCAGCGCCAGCAGGTGTACGTGCGCAAGCATTAAAAAGTGATGGCAGCATGGTAGATGACTTCTATATCATTCCAGGTGAAAGAAGCATTCATATTTGCAACGCACCATCGCCAGCGGCAACGGCTTCGATTGAAATTGGGAAAGAAATTGTGAAGCAAATCTCTGAACAGTCTCATTTAAAAGAAGCAATCACTTCTTATTAAGAAAGAGGGCAATCCAAATGATGAATTCAAAAGTAATGTTTATTGCTGGACATGCTAGATTGCCGCAAGGAATGGCAGCAAAAAGTGTGTTTGATACATTGACAATTACCGCCGAAGTGGATATTAAATATGGCGTTATTCTAGAAGCCTCCTGTACGTTGGCGACTGAACACGGCAGAAACTTTATCGGTCAATTGCTTAGAGGGGTTAGTTTAAACGATGGTATCGACGAGCCGCTTAAGCAACTTCAGTTATATTACAAAGGAAAAGCTGCCAATGCTTTAGCTGCTGCTTTAAATGATTTGCATTTACACTATCAACAAGTTTCAAAAAGTGTAAAATAATAATCAAAAAATATTGACAATTTTATGACTTTGGCATATAATGATTACAGTTAATAAATATATACTCACCTTGAGAAAATTGCCTTTTCCAATCACGTGGGTAATATCATATAACCGGTCTTTCGTTCGCATGTAAAATAAAATATTAACTGAAATATTTACTGTGACTCCACTTCCATGGAGCAATGAAGTAAGTATAAGCCAGTTTACTCACCTTTTTCAAAAAAAGGGCGTAAACTGGCTTTTTTATTTTCTTGTATGAGACCAACTAATAATGATAAAACCTAGGAGGAATTTTTAATGAGTACTATGGAGAAACAAGCTAAAAAATTTATTGCAAAAACACCTAATTATGAGGTGACATCTCATCCGCAAAGCGATCGCCTTTATCATATTGAATTGGATCGTACAGTAGTCAGAGCTTTTTTAGCAAAAGCAAAACAAGAAGGTGTAACTGTTCAGCATTTAGAATACACACCATATGCTAGACGAATTGTTGCAGACTACTTGTTACAATTAGTAGGGAAAGAGTTTCAAGATGTGTTAAGAGGTATCCTTCATGATCGTGAAACAGGCGGTTACACAATCGGTTTACAAGAGGAAACTGTTGATAAAGAAGAATATGTGATTTTTGCAACAGCTTTAACGCATATTGTAGGTACACCGAACTTCGACTCAATGACAGGTAAATACTATGCTAGATTTACTGTTGCACATACAGATTCAAGTGATTCTTATCTTCGTCAAGCTTATCGTTTATTTACTCTTCACACAGATGGAACGTTTGTTGATGAGCCGACTGACTGGTTATTGATGATGAAGATGACAGAAGAAAATGCAGTAGGCGGAGAGTCTCGTTTACTACATTTAGATGATTGGAAAGAATTAGAGAAATTCTCTACTCATTCACTAGCTACTCACAAATTCACATATAGAGCACCAAGCAGCAAAAACGTGGACCAAGAAGTGCAACGTGCAACATTCTTCAATGACAACAACAAACCTTGCATTTGCTACATTGATCAATTTGTGTATCCAGACACAATTGAAGAAGCGAAATACTTGAAAGAGCTTTCTGATTCAATGGAAAATGATGCAAGCGTAATTGAATTGAAATTACCTGTTGGCGATCTAGTGATGTTAAACAACTTATTCTGGTTACATGGCCGTGCGGCGTTTGAAGTGAATACTGAGTTAAATCGTGAGCTTATGCGTCAACGCGGACGTTTCGCTGAAATTTAATAAAGATAAAAAAGGTGTAGACATTAGTCTGCATCTTTTTTTATGAATCACATATGTTCATGGGAATAGTTTATGCAATTTTGCATTTTCAATGGATGGTTTATAAAAAACACGAATCAGTCACTGTTAAATATAGAAAATTATAAAAATATTTTTTCGACAAACAAACCTTTAAATTAGCGGTTTGTTTGTCGTTTTTTATGTTTTTTGTCAAGTTGGCACAATAATTGTAAGAATATTTAATGAATTAAAGGTTGCAGTCACAGTGATCAAGGATTATCAAAAGGGAAATATTTGATTTTTAGCGTTTTTTGTTGTTTTTCCAAATGTTTATTGAGGATAGGGCACAGCATGAGTCAGTGAATTGATGTTAATAAGGAGGAATGATAGATGCAAGATTCTGTTGGTTTAAAGAGATCTTTAAGTTTATGGGGAATTGTTATGTTAGGGGTAGGCTACATGACACCGATGGTCGCGTTTGATACATTTGGTATCGTTTCAGAAAAAACAGGTGGACATGTACCGGCTTCCTATCTTATCGCTTTACTAGGAATGTTATTTACTGCTGCAAGTTATGGGAAAATGGTGAAGTGTTTTCTTTCGTACCATTTATGAGTAGTGATATGCAAATGGAGTCTCTTGTAGCAGGTGCTACTATTCTTTGTTTCTCTTTCTTAGGATTTGATGCTGTTACTACGTTGGCGGAAGAAACGCCGGATGCTGTGAAAACGATTCCAAAAGCGATCTTTTTAACTGCATTGATTGGCGGTGTATTATTTACGTCCGTTACTTACTTTACACAAATGTATTTTCCGGATATGTCAAGATTCTCGAATCCTGAGTCTGCTTCACCTGAGATTGCCTTGTTCGTTGGTGGGCAACTATTCCAAGCGTTTTTCTTGGCCGGAACATTAACTGGAACATTGGCTTCAGGTTTAGCTTCTCATACAAGTGTTTCTCGTTTACTATACGTTATGGGGCGCGATCAGGTGATTCCTGCTAAGTTTTTTGGATATGTGCATCCGAAGTGGAGAACTCCTGCATTTAACGTCATTTTAGTAGGATTTATTTCGTTGATTGCTATTTTTCTAAGTTTAGAAACAGCGACATCATTGATCAACTTTGGTGCGTTAATTGCATTTACCTTTGTAAATTTAGCTGTCATCGCTCACTATGTAGTAAAAAAGAAGAAATATAAAACGTTTAAAGATGTGGTGAGTAATTTGGTTTTTCCAATCATTGGAGCGAGTATTGTTATGGTGCTGTGGGTAAATTTAGATATCCACTCATTAATCCTCGGTATTATATGGTCGATCTTGGGTGTGCTTTATTTAATGTATATCACCAATATGTTCCGTTCACCAGTTCCACAAATGCATATGGAGGAAGTGTATGAATTATAAACAATAACAGGTCTATCTCTTGCAAACTTCTATATAGTTTGCGAGAGGTAGACCTTTTGATTTTTCCGGTCTTGGTGGCATAGTGAACCAATCGTGACTTACAAAAGATTATTTTGACTTATGCAAAAATTAATAGGCTATGATTTTTTTCATAAAACAAACAAGAAACCTTTGAAAGGAAGGCTTTTATTTCAATAGTTAGCCGTAAAAACGGACTATTTTTTGATGGCACGGAAATTGCTTATTGTTAAGTAATAAAAAAAACGAGGTGTAGTTATGGAAACAAAATCGCAGATTACGAAGATGAAAGATCAGAAGTTGAAGGAGGAGAAGAACCCGCAATTAGAATTTCAAGCGATATTAAAGCAAGCGATTGAGCTTCTTGGGTATTCAGATGAGGTATTTGAGTTTTTTAGAGAGCCTATGAGATTTTTGGAAGTAAGTATTCCAGTGAAAATGGATAGTGGAGTAACTCAAATCTTTCGTGGTTATAGAGCGCAGCATAATGATGCGTGCGGACCAACAAAGGGAGGTATCCGCTTCCATCCAGAGGTGAATCCAGATGAAGTTAAAGCACTTGCAGGTTGGATGAGCTTAAAATGTGGAGTGAATGGTTTGCCGTATGGAGGAGCTAAAGGTGGGATTGTTTGTGAACCGCGAAATATGAGCATGAATGAGCTAGAGCGTTTAAGTCGTGGTTACGTCCGTGCAGTTAGTCAGCTAGTTGGTCCAACGAAAGATATTCCGGCACCAGATATGTATACGAACTCACAGATTATGGCTTGGATGCTAGATGAATATGACCATATTAGAGAATTTGACTCACCTGGTTTTATCACAGGAAAACCGTTAGTGCTAGGTGGTTCAGAAGGCAGAGAAACGGCTACTTCAAAAGGGGTATTGTATACATTAGAAATTATGAGTGAGTTGAAAAATATGCCACTTGAAGGGTTGAAGGTCATTGTTCAAGGATTTGGTAATGTCGGTGGCTACTTAGCTCACTTTTTACATGAAATGGGCGTGAAGGTAGTAGGTATTGCGGATGCTTTAGGTGCTATTTATGATCCTGAAGGTCTGGATATTCCTTATTTACTTGAACGACGCGATTCATTTGGAATCGTGACAGGTTTATTCGACAACGTTATTACAAATGAAGAATTACTAGAAAAAGAGTGCGATGTATTAATTCCAGCAGCGATTGGTGGAGTAATTACAGAGGAAAATGCTGATCGGATCAATTGTAAATTTATTGTAGAAGCAGCGAATGGTCCAACGACGAAAGAGGCGATTCAAATTCTTGATCAACGTGGCATTTCAGTCGTTCCAGATATATTAGCCAACTCTGGCGGGGTCATTGTTTCCTATTTTGAATGGTGTCAAAATAACCAAGGTTTTTACTGGACAAAAGAAGTCGTGGAAGAGCGTTTAAAAGAGAAAATACATGCGAGCTTTTTAAATATTCAACAAACGTCTGAGCGTTTTGGTGTGTCGATGAAAATAGCTGCCTATATGGAAGGTATTAGTAAGATGACTGAAGCTTCTCGTTTACGAGGATGGATTAACTTTTAAGAGAAGAGCATGACATGAGGAGAAGATCCACATTTTGAGAGTTGAAGATTTGAAGGCAAAAGGAATAATTGTGATTGGGAAATCATATGGTAAGAAGGCTGAAGGCGAAGCAGAGAGTCCAGCAACAACAAAGTGTGGGATCTTGGGTGGGATTGGGATAATTAATGCTGAAAAAAGGAGATGAGTACTAATGTTTGAGGAGATGATTACAAGTCCTTATGAAGGAATCATTCATGAGGTTCTGATTAGCAAAGATGCACGAATCTATGAATGGGAACCACTATTTTTAATTAAAGATGAAACTGGGGAGCTTTTTTCTCTGAAAATGGGAGTGAGCGGGGAAATTCAGTCATTAGAAGTTGAAAAAGGAGACAAAGTCATCCCTGGAATGGTACTCGCCTTTGTAAAAGAAGAACTTGTTATTAGTGCATGTGATTAAATTAAATACCTTAAAAAAAGAAGATGGAGAGCCATCTTCTTTTTTGATTATTATTTGTATATTCTAAATAATTAATATTATGATAAAATTTTGTTAAAATAATAAGTAGGCAAAAAAGGGAAGGGAGGAAGGCTTGTGTTTAACATCAATGAAGAGAAAGTAAAGCCACTCATCACAATAGCTATGGAAGATCAGACAAACGACGATGATATTGATGTCAGTGGAATAAAAGAACCATATGTGTTTATCACGGAGCAAAATAAATTAATTAGTTATGTTCATCTAAAAAGTAATCGCTTAGCTCATAAAGGTCGAATAAAATTTCAGACGCTAATGAATGAGTCTGTTTCGATTGATAAAATATATCAGGTAAATAAAACGATTTCTTTACCCGTCATTTTTCAAGTGATAGGTGAGCTACTGACAATTATTCTTAATGACCAAGGGGAACCGATCGGGTATTTAAAACGTGAGGAACTATTAGCAGAATTGTTCAAGCAAGAAGATCAAAGTGTGAATTTAATTCAAACTTTGTTGACGTCCATTCCAATGGGGATGTTTGTTGTAGATCGGGAGAAGAACATTATTAACTGTAATGATGCGGGATTGAAAATGATTAAGTCCACTTCTGAAAAAGTAATGAATCAATCAGCTCAATCTATTTTTCATGCGGCGCATATTGAAAGTGTGTTCGCGACAGGAAAAACGGTTTTGAACCAAGTCCAATTGACAGACGAAATGGGTGTATTATTAGATTATTGTCCCATCTTGAATCAAGATCACGAGATAGAGGGGATGTTGATCGTCGTTCAAGATATTCCTAAAATTGAAGAAATGGCGATGGAAATAGAAGATATTAAAAATTTAAATACTGATTTAAACGCTATTTTATCAACGATTTACGATGAAATATTAGTAGTGAATCATAAAGGAGAACTCATTCGTTACAGTGAAAACATCATCCCTGATTTTTGGGGCACTGATTTACAAGAACTACTTGGGAAGAATCTTTCCCAGTTAGAAGAACAAGGATTATTTAGTCCGTCTGTCACAAGGCTAGTGCTAGAACGAAAGAAAAAAGTATCGATTGTCCAAGAGGCGAAAAATGGAAGAAAGGTTCTCGCTGTAGGAAATCCGGTCTTTAATGAAAAGGGAGAAATCGACCGTATTATTGTTGCCTCAAGGGACATTACTGAAACAACAAGATTAAAAAGTGAACTGAAGGAAATAAAGAAAATCTCTGAGCAGTATAAAAAAGAGTTAGATAGTTTTAAAAACCAAGATCGTACGCTGAAAAAGCTAATGTACCGCAGTCCAAAAATGGAAAAGATCGTGATGCAAGTAAAGAAAATTGCTGAATTCTCCTCGACCGTCTTAATTACCGGAGAATCGGGTTCAGGAAAAGAAGTCATTGCTCAGGCAATTCATCAGCTCGGCAGAAGGTCACATAAACCATTTTTGAAATTAAATTGTGGAGCTATTCCAGAGAATTTGTTAGAAAGTGAACTTTTCGGCTACTCGAAAGGAGCTTTCACAGGTGCGGATAAAGAAGGAAAAGATGGCTATTTTAAAATGGCGGATCAAGGAGTATTGTTTCTCGATGAGATCGGTGAGATGCCGTTGCATTTGCAAGTGAAATTATTGAGGGTGCTTCAAGAACAAGAAGTCATCCCTGTCGGAAGTACAGTTGCAGAAAAAGTAGACGTTCAAATTATTGCGGCGACGAATAAAAAACTTGAAAAAATGGTTGAGCAAGGAACCTTTAGAGAGGATTTATTCTATCGGCTCAATGTGATCCCGGTCCATATTCCTCCATTAAGAGAGCGAACGGAGGATATTTCGGTATTAGCTTTTCATTTTCTCCAGCAATTGAATGATAAATACGATAAAAACTTTCATTTAACGCCCGATGCCGTCAATGTATTAGAATTTTATTCTTGGCCGGGTAACGTACGTGAATTACAAAATATCATTGAAAGACTTGTTGTTTCCTCTGACGAATCGACGATCGATGCTGAATTTGTTAGCCAATTTTTGTCGCTTGGTTATGATTTTAAGAAATCGAAGCCGATCATTACAAGAGTGATTCCATTGCAGGAAGCGCTAGATGATGTAGAAGAGCAATTAATTACGCTAGCCATGAAACAATATAAAACAACAACGAAAGCAGCGAAAGCTCTAGGTGTGAGTCAGTCATCTGTCAGTCGAAAGTATCAAAAAATTATGGAGAAAAAAAACCCTCTCTATATGAATTAGTATAGCAAGCTAGTAACATAGAAAAAACTTAAACGGTAGTCAAAGAGACTTGGAGAGATCCAGTCTCTTTTTGGTTGTTTCAGCCGATTTTGATAACTAACGGATTTTATCCCGCATTAACGGGCTGTAAGACCCCCACCTCAACATGGCAGAAGAAGCGTAGACGTGTAGGCGGGGATCAACAGCCCGAATCCAGCTGCGGGCGTTAGAGGCTCGAGGTCACAAGTCAAATCGCTGATGAGGCAAAGAACGTCTCTTCAGCGATTCGTCTTGTGCTTGTCGCCTCTGAACGAACGCCCTCCGCTTTTTAAAGTAAACGCCCGATCCGTTCGGGCCTGCACGATGCAGGTTACAAAGGCGTTGCAACAGGACGTTGCGACTTTAGCCTTTGTTCCTCTTTTCATCAGCGAGGGATGAAGAAAACCCCCACTGATTGAAGTTTCATTTTATTTAAAATAGCATACATTATGCATAAATGAATAGGTATGCAAATACTTCTTGATGTTAAAGTTTTCATAAAAAGCGAACCAAGAGCCATAGTCACGGCGTTTTTTGTGAAAAATCTTAATTTTAGAAAATTGGCACGATAGTTGCATTATATAAGACAAGAACATAAGCAAAGGAGATGGGTACATGTTAGATACACAAAAGCAAGCAACTACTAAAGGTGAAAAAACTCTTGATTTGAAAATGCATATCAATGGTGAGTGGAAAGATGGAAGCGATAACAAAACACGTGAAGTCATCAATCCAGCGACTGGTGAAGTAATTGCTCACGCAGCAGAAGGAACAGTAGAAGATGCTAGACAAGCAATCGCTGTTGCTAAGGCAACTTTTGAAAGCGGTGTCTGGTCAGACCTTCCAACTGTAGAGCGTGCAGCTTATTTATATAAAATTGCAGATAAAATTGATGAAAAAGCGGAAGAGCTTGCTCAGCTTGAAACGATGAATAACGGAAAGCCTTTACGCGAAGCTGGATTTGACATGGGCGATGCGGCAGCTTGCTTTAGATATTATGCAGGTATGATTACACAGCCTGACGGTCAAACATACCATGTAGCAGATCCAATGCAAGCAATGGTTGTTAGAGAGCCTGTTGGTGTTTGTGGATTAATCGTTCCTTGGAACTTCCCTCTTTTAATGAGTGTATGGAAAATTGCTCCGGCTCTAGCAGCAGGTAACACGGTTGTCTTTAAACCATCTGAAGTAACGCCAGTAACACCAACAAAATTAATAGAAATTATCGAAGAAGCAGGAGTACCAAAAGGTGTTATTAATATGGTTCATGGAGCAGGACCTGTCGTAGGTAATGAAATTGCTGCTCATAAAGACGTTGACATGGTGTCGTTTACTGGCGGAACAAAAACTGGTAAGCACATTATGAAAACGGCAGCAGATACAATGAAGAAAATTTCACTAGAGCTTGGCGGTAAATCACCGAATATCATCTTTGCTGATGCTGACTTTGAAGTAGCCGTTGACTATGCATTATTTGGTATTTATTGTGGCGCCGGTCAAGTGTGTTCAGCTGGTTCTAGAATTTTAGTTGAAGAAAGCATTTATGATAAGTTTGTTGAACGTTTTGTTGAACGCGCGAAGCAAATTCAGGTAGGATCAGGTCTAGATGAAGAAACAGAAATGGGTCCATTAGTGAGTAAACAACATATGGAAAAAGTATTGGGTTATATCGAGATTGGAAAAGAAGAAGGAGCTCGCTTAGTTTGCGGTGGAGAGCGCTTAACTGAAAATGGACTTGAAAATGGCTATTTTGTGGCTCCAACTGTTTTCGCAGATACAACACAAGATATGAGAATCGTTCAAGAAGAAATTTTTGGCCCGGTAGTAGCGATCCAAAAATTCAGCAATGAAGAAGAGGCGATCCGTTTAGCGAATGGTACAGATTACGGTTTAGCTGGAGCGGTCTTTACAATCGATGGAGCGAAAGCAATGCGTGTGATTAAAAAGCTTCGCGCAGGGATCACATGGATCAACTCTTATCACCCAACATATAACGAAGCGCCATGGGGTGGCTATAAACAAAGTGGTGTAGGTCGAAGCTTAGGAACGTTCGGTTTAGAAGAATTTCAAGAAATCAAACAAATCAATATCAATATGCAAGTAGAAGAAACAGGCTGGTTTAAAAACTAATATCTTTTAAAAAATAGGAGTGGACAATCAATGACAACTGAACTGAAAAATACTGTAAATAACGAGCAACAAGTCTCTGAGTATATTAATAAAGTTTTATCAATGATTGAAAAAGAAGAAGTTACACAAGAGGAAGCACAATGGGTAATAAAAGAAACGGTCGATGGTTTCCGTGATCACGTAAATCCAGGCTTCCTAGCTTATCGTAAAACCGTTACTGAAGGCGGTCAATTCGCTGCAGTTGAATGGTCTGATGGCGGATCTTGCTTTAAAGATATTAATGGAAAAACATATATTGACTGTTTAGGCGGATTCGGTATTTACAACGTTGGACACCGTAATCCTAAAGTCGTAAAAGCGGTAACAGATCAGTTAAATCGTCAAGCTCTTCATAGCCAAGACTTATTAGATCCACTGCGTGCAATGTTAGCAAAAATTTTAGCTGACATTACACCAGGCGATTTAAAATATGCGTTCTTTACAAACAGTGGAACTGAGAGTGTGGAAGCTGCTTTGAAGATTGCAAAAATGTCTAGCGATCGCACAACATTTATTGCAACAACTAAAGCTTTCCATGGTAAAAGCTTAGGTTCTTTATCTGGTACAGCTAAAGGTGTATTCCGTAAGCCGTTTCTGCCATTGATCCCAGGCTTCCGTCATGTACCATTTGGCGATATCGATATGATGAGAAAAACATTTGAATCTTGTGCATTTGTTGGTGAAGATGTAGCGGGAGTTATTTTAGAGCCAATTCAAGGGGAAGGTGGAATCATCATTCCACCAGCTAACTACTTGAAAGAAGTAAGAGCACTTTGTGATGAGTATGGCGCTGTCCTCATTTTTGATGAAGTACAAACAGGAATGGGACGTACAGGAAAAATGTTCGCAGCTGATCTATTCGAGGTAGAGCCGGATATCCTTTGTTTAGCAAAAGCATTCGGTGGCGGGGTAATGCCAGCTGGTGCCGTTGTAGCTAACGAAAAAGTATTCCAAAACCTATTCGACAATCCGTTCATGCACACAACGACTTTCGGCGGAAACCCGCTAGCTTGTGCGGCAGCAATTGCGACAATTGGTGTATTGCTTGAAGAAAACCTTCCAGAAAGAGCGGCTGAAGTTGGGGAATATTTCTTAAAAGGCTTAAAAGAAGCTGCACAAGGTCACGAAGACAAAGTCCTTGAAATCCGCGGCCAAGGCTTAATGATCGGAATTGAGTTCCACCAAGACGAAATCGGCTACGAAGTATCAAAAGGCATGTTTGATAAAGGCATCCTCGTTGCTGGAACACTAGTTAACTCGAAAACAATCCGTATCGAGCCACCATTGACAATTAGCTATGAAGAAGTAGACACAGTGATTCAATCATTTAAAGAAGTACTGGCAACAATGTAAGCATAAACAAAACCCCCTTATAAAAGCAAAATTAGCTTTTATAAGGGGGTTCTAACGATTAAGCTGTAAATCGTAACCCAGCGACTCCTATTAAAATAAAGATTAATGAAAATACTTGGATTTTGTTTAATTTTTCTTTAAACCAAAACAGACTGACGAGGGTGATTCCGGTGGTGCCGACTGCCGTCCACACGGCATAGGCGACGCCTGCTGGTAGTTCGGTCATGGCTTTGGATAGGCAGTAGAACGAGAAGAAAAATCCAACAACCATCACAACAATCGGCCATTTTTTCTTTGTACCATCCACGTATTTCATAGCAACGGTCGCAATGACTTCTTCGATTCCGGATAATATTAAAAAGCCCCAACTCATACGGATTCTCCTCCTGTTTGTTCTTCTTTTGGTCCAGTACCCATTTTCATTCCAATCACTCCTAGTAGTAGCAGCGATAAAAAGATTAGTTGTGTGATGGAGAAGGGTTCTCCTAAGTAAATACCCACAAAATACGTGCCGACCGTTCCGATTCCAACGAAAACGGTGTAGGCTGCTGCGAGTGGAAGCGTTTTGTATGAATAGATCAGCATAATAAAGCTAATGGCAATGAGCGTACCCACAATGATCCAATCCAGTGTAGAATCTGCATACTTGAGACCTGAAGCCCAAACAACTTCCAAAATACCTGCAGCAAAAACAATTAACCAATTCAATGTTAACACTCCTAATTCTTTAATGAATGACTGTCATTCATATTTGTTACAAAAGAGATAGAGCTGCCCTATTTGCTGCTCTTTCACTAAGTTTTTTAACGACTAGCTAACGAACGTTTTAAGAAAGAGAAGGTTTCCTCTTTAAAAGCCTCTAATTTGCTTTCATCTTCAGAGAAATAAAACCTTTCAGCACCACTTTCCATTAGACCAATAATCATTTTGGCTGTCCAGTTCACATTGATTCCTCTAACGATCTCCTGATTTGTTATTGCTTTTTCTAAAATCGTTTCAAGCCAGTAATAATAAGGCTGATAAATCGTTTCCCATTTTTCCATTGAATGATCGATAGCTAAGCCAGAGTAACAAAGAACGATCACCTCTTTATGTGTCTTTGTTAGCTTAAAGGTTTCATCGATCATAATGCGGATAATTTCCCAAAAGTTTTGTATGTTTTCCGTTCCTGTTTTAATTTCATGCAAAGTCACCGTTAATAGATTTTCTGCAATGGCAGGTATTAATGCTTTTTTGGACGGAAAATATAAATAGAATGTACCTTGGGCTACGCCCGCCATTTTTACGATATCGGAAATTGAAGTTTTATCAAGTCCTTTTTGAGAAATGGTACTAATAGCAGCCTGAAGGATTTTATTGTATTTACCATCTTTCACTTCTGTCATCCTCATTTTCCTCCCTTCTTTTCTGACTGACTGTCATTCATTTTATCACAGAATACTTTTGTTCGCAAGTTAGTCAAATTTTACATAAAAAATATAAAAAAATGGTTGCAGCGACCTATAAAATCATTATAATAAGATGCTGTGGGTAAACATTTAGTAATTAAATAGTAAACTTTATTAACTAGAAGTTTACTAATTATAAACAAAGCAAGAGGTCATGAAATGGATATTGGGAAAAAAATAAAAAATTTACGCTTAAAGAAGGGGTTAACGCAAGAGGAGCTTGGGGAACGGACGGATTTAAGCAAAGGGTATATTTCTCAGCTTGAGCGGGATTTAAGCTCTCCGTCCATTGAAACATTCTTTCATATTCTTGAAGTACTTGGCTGTTCACCGAAGGAGTTTTTTGATGAGCAAGCGAGAGAACAAAAAGTGGTGTATAACGAAGAGGATCAAACAGACTATTATGATGAAGAAAAGGGATACAACATTCAGTGGCTAGTACCTGAATCGAATGAGAAAGAAATGGAGCCTGTGAAATTAGTATTGCAAAAAGGTGGGGCATTTAAGGAGTTTGAGCCGTCTTTAGCAGAAACATTTGGTTATGTGCTCAAAGGAAGTGTTGTTATCCAATTAGGAAAGAGAACTTATTTTGCAAAAGCAGGCGAAGCGATTTATTTCCATGCTTCTGAGACGCATCAAATTATTAATGATTCCGATGGGCCATCGGAGTTAATTTTAACGGTAACAGAATCTTACTTGTAAACAATAGGGAGGTACACTATGAGTGAAAATGTAATTATTCGCTTTGATCAAGTGACAAAGCAATATGACAACGATACGGTTGTTCTCGATCATGTAAGCTTTGAAATTGAGCGAGGAAAGTTCTATACGCTTCTCGGTCCTTCTGGATGCGGGAAGACGACGATTTTACGCTTAATTGCTGGTTTTACTGAGGCATCAGAAGGGGATATTTTCTTTAATGGAAATCGGATTAATCATGTTCCAGCGAATAAACGTCAAGTCAATACGGTATTTCAAGATTATGCCTTATTTCCTCATTTAAATGTGTACGAAAATGTAGCTTTTGGCTTACGCATTAAAAAAATGAACCAAGCAGATATTGATCAAAAGGTAAAAGAGGCTTTGCGCTTTGTGAACTTAAATGGATATGAGAATCGTGAAATAACGGAAATGTCAGGAGGACAGCGTCAGCGTGTAGCGATTGCACGGGCGATTGTCAATGAGCCTGAAGTGATTTTGCTAGATGAACCGTTATCTGCTCTTGATCTAAAATTGCGTACGGAAATGCAGTATGAGCTTCGTGATTTACAGAAACGGCTCGGTATTACATTTATTTTTGTGACACATGATCAAGAAGAAGCACTAGCTATGTCTGATGAGATTTTTGTTTTAAATGAAGGAAAGATTCAGCAAAGTGGGACGCCGACAGATATTTATGACGAACCGATTAACCGATTTGTGGCTGATTTTATTGGGGAGTCTAATATTGTGCCGGGTAAAATGATCCGAGATTTTGAGGTGGAGTTTGCTGGAAAGATGTTTGAGTGTGTCGATCAGGGATTACACGCAAATGAACCAGTGGAAATTGTCATTCGGCCGGAGGATTTAGAGATTACCGATTGGAACCAAGGCAAGATTCAAGCGCGAGTTGTTTCCCAGCTTTTCCGTGGGGTTCATTATGAAATGCTTTGCTATGATGAGGAACAAAATGAATGGCTGGTGCATTCAACGAAAAAAGCAACGGTCGGTGATGCGATTGGACTGAATTTTGATCCAGAATCGATTCATGTTATGCGACTCGGTGAAACAGAAGAAGAGTTTGATAAACGACTAGAATCTTATGATGAGGTCAGCCATGAGAAATAAGACGCGTAGTTTATATTTATTTCCATATATTCTTTGGATTATCTTGTTTGTCGTTACTCCGATTCTGTTAGTCGTATACTATTCTTTCTTAGATTTAGATGGAAATTTTACTTTTGGAAATTATGAGAAGTTTTTCACCCCGGTTTATTTAAAAATGATTGCTAGTTCCTTCTGGTATGCTTTTTTAATTACGGGCTTTTGTTTGCTTGTCGCTTATCCTACTGCTTATATCATTACGAAGTCAAAGCATAAGCAACTGCTATTATTGCTTATTATTCTACCATCTTGGATTAACTTGCTGTTAAAGGCTTATGCTTTCATCGGTATTTTTGGTACTTATGGAGCGGCTAATAATTTCTTAGAATTGATCGGAATTGGAACGCAACAAATTTTGTTTACAGACTTTAGCTTTATTTTTGTGTCTGTTTACATTTTTATTCCGTTTATGATTTTGCCGATCTTTAATGCGTTAGATAAGATGAACCCAACATTAATAGATGCCTCACGTGATCTTGGAGCTTCCGCTTGGACAGCGTTTCGCAAAGTGGTATTTCCACTGACGATAGACGGAGTGAAGTCAGGGATACAAGCTGTTTTTATTCCGGCCTTGTCGCTGTTTATGATCACTCGTTTGATCGCCGGAAACCGTGTGATTACGCTCGGAACTGCGATCGAACAACATTTTCTTGTCACGCAAGACTGGGGAATGGGTTCAGCCATTGCCGTATTCTTAATTATCACAATGGTGGTTATCATGTTGATGACCAGCACGAGAAAGCGGGGGACTTTATAATATGAAGAAAAACACCGCTTGGTCAAAGGCTTATTTAATTTTTATGTTTGTCGTTCTTTATGCACCTATTTTCTACTTAATGTTCTACTCGTTTAATAGCGGTGGGACGATGAATGATTTTGAAAGCTTTACATTAGATTGGTATAAGGAATTATTTCAAGATACACGTTTGTTGATTATTGTGTTAAATACGATTATTATCGCTCTTTTATCCGCAGCTATTTCCACGGTTATCGGGGTGCTTGGAGCTATAGCGATCGTGTCTATGAAAAAGCGGATCGTTCAAAATACGTTGCTCTCATTTAATAATGTTTTAATCGTTAGTCCCGATGTTATTATCGGTGCGTCGTTTTTAATTTTATTTACGATGCTTGGTATTAAGCTTGGCTTTATGTCTGTGCTGTTATCGCATATTGCCTTTTCCATTCCGATTGTGGTCATCATGGTGTTGCCAAAGCTGCAAGGGATGAGCACATCGTTAATTGACGCGGCTCGTGATTTAGGGGCCAGTCAATGGGATGTATTTTCAAAAGTCATTTTACCGTATATTTCACCGGGAGTTTTTGCAGGTTTCTTTCTTGCCTTGACTTATTCTCTGGATGATTTCGCTGTGACGTTCTTTGTAACGGGAAATGGCTTTAGTACATTATCAGTTGAGATATATTCATTGGCTCGCCGCGGAATTTCTTTAAATATTAATGCTTTATCGACATTGTTATTCTTATTAACAGTCATTCTTGTGCTTGGCTATTACTTTATTACTCAAAGAAATAATCGATCAACTGGATGGGGGGCACGAAAATGAATAAATTAATTCGTGGTCTAATCGCCGTTTTGGCTATTGCCTTTATCCTTATGTATATCGTTTCTCGACTTAATGCTTCGACGGGGCAAACAGCAGGTAATACACTGACCGTTTATAACTGGGGTGATTACATTGATCCAGATTTAATCACGCAATTTGAAAAAGAAACAGGTATTAAAGTGATCTATGAAACGTTTGACTCGAACGAGGCAATGATGACGAAAATTGAACAAGGTGGAACAGCTTACGATATTGCCATTCCATCTGAGTATGCCATCGATAAAATGAAAAAAAATGATCTGCTGATCCCAGTAGATCATAGTCAATTGCCTAATTTAAAAAATATTGATCCGCGCTTTATGGATTTAGCATTTGATGAAGGAAATAAGTATTCCATCCCATACTTTTGGGGAACAGTTGGCATTCTTTATAATAAAGATTTAATGGATGGAAAGAAGATTACTGCTTGGAATGATTTATGGGATGAAAGCTATAAAAATGATGTGTTTTTAGTAGATGGAGCTCGTGAAGTCATCGGTATGGGCTTAAATACATTAGGCTATTCATTAAATGATACAAATAAAGAACATCTAATAGAAGCGAAGGAAAAACTAGATGAGCTTACACCAAACGTAAAAGCGATTGTTGGAGATGAAATTCAGTTACTGATGTCAAATAACGAAGCGAAAATTGGCGTCGTTTGGTCTGGTACCGCTGCTGATGTTATGTCTGAAAATGATAGTTTAGAATATGTTATACCAGAAGAAGGCTCGAATCTTTGGTTTGATAATATGGTCATTCCAAAAACGTCGAAAAACGTCGAGGCTGCTCATCAATTTATCAACTTTATGCTCGACCCGAAAGTCGCAGCGCAAAATGCAGAATATGTCGGGTACTCCACACCGAATAAAAAGGCGCTTGAGTATATGCCTGAAGAAGTGGTAAATGATAAACGCTTTTACCCAAATGCTGAAATGACAGAAAGACTGGAAGTGTACGAAAACCTAGGCCCGCAAATGTTGGCTTACTATAATGAACTGTTTTTAGAATTTAAAATGCATAGGAAGTAAGAGGAAGTGTCCCGTTAGTGGGGCACTTTTTTTGTGGGGATATTGAGCAGGCGACTGATCGTCTTGCTCTTGCGCCTAATTTTTCTCTGTCCCGACTGATTCTTGGCGATCCGCGACTGATTAGAGATCAATAGCGACTAATTCTGCCTAAGTTCCGCCCGATTTTGTCATCAGACATCTTTCTCGGTCTTAGGTCTGAGGGAAAGTTCCATCTCTGGATTGTTATGGATAGTAACTTATAATAGTAACTTAATAAACAGATAATAAGAAGAGGGGAGAGAAAGTAATGAATAGGGCAATATTTTTTCATACCTGTGAAGTAGCCTTATTAATGCTCATCTCGAGTCTTGGAACAACACTTAGTTTAATCGTGTCAGCCATTATCATTTATATTGCATGGGAACAATTTCAGAAGCCGTCTTCTAGCATAGTGAAAATGTTCTGGATCGTCATAGCTTTTTGGGGAGCTATAGGGATTTAACAAAATGAAATGATCAAATGTATAGATAAAGAAACGAGTCACTTCAAAAATTTAATGAATCGAGCACTGGTTATTCCTCTATGTTGATAGGGGTTTTTTTATTTATCCCGCATTAACGGGCAGTAAGACCCCCACCTCAACATGGCAGAAGGAGCGCAGGGATGTAGGTGGGGGATCAACAGCCCGTAAACGCCCGATCCGTTCAACTAACAATCAGTGGGGGATGAAGAAAACCCCAACTGATTGAAGTTTCACTTTATAGAAATAAATCCGTGCGGCTCCATCCAGTCCATACGCCGCTAAACAGGGACTTTTGCTTTTCTCGGTCTCAGGTCTGAGTGAAAGTTCCATCTTGGGCTCGTTATGAAAAGTATGAATCGACGGTAAGATATAAACAAGATCACGAAAGGAGAGGAAGTAATAAATGAAAAAGGTGATGTTGTTTTGTGTAGGTGGACTAGCTGCCATCATCGCTGCTGCAAGTTTAGGACCTGTTATTGCCCTAGTCATCTGTGCGGGAATCATGTATGTCGCATGGACACAATTTCAAAAACCATCTTCAAAATTGTTAAAAGCATTTTGGGGAATGGCTGGGATCATAGCATTCTTTACTGCTGTTGGAAATGTTCCTGCTCTTCTAGGAGTTGGCGCACTGGCTGTTCTGTACTTAGTTTATAAAAAGTGGAACGAAGATGACGAAGAGTTAGTGAAAGTTCAGGAAGAGAATGATCCATTTATTAATTTTGAAAAAGAATGGAAACAATTGACAAAATAATTATTAGAGGAGAGAGTGAAATGACAAACATTTTTACTAAATTCAGAAGAGTTGTAGAAGCAGGGTTATTTGAATTCGTGGAGGAGAAAGAGAAAAAGAATCCAATTGCTATGCTCAATCAATACTTACGCGAAGCACAAAAAGAAACAGAGAAAGCGGTTAAGTTGTTAGAACGCCAGCAATTATTGAAACAAGAGCTTGAACGCGAACTGCGAAATGCTCGCCATCTAGAGGAAAGAAGAAGTAGACAAGCGATCGTTGCGGGACAAGCTGGAGAAGAAGAACTGGAGACATTTGCAAAACATGAAGCTGAAGTGTATAAAGAACGTGTTGTGCGTTTGGAGGAATCCATTGATCTTGTGCAACAACAGCTAATTACTCTCGAGAGCAAAGCGGAAGAGATGAAGCATAAATTAAAGGATATGAATGTTCGTCGATTAGAATTGATGGGTCGTGAGAATGTAGCTAGAGCACATCACAGTATGAATAAGCTACTTGACGATACGAATGAAACCAACCGCCCATTTGGCCGCTTTGAAGAACTGGAGATTTATATAGATAACTTAGAAAATAAGGTGAATCGCCGCTATGAAACTTCCGTGATGGATGTTCGCCTAGCAGAACTTGAACGCCAAGCGCGTCAAGTAGAAAAGAGCGCACAGTTAGACCAAAATGTGCTATGATTTATTACTGAAGGCAGTAAAACAAACTCGCATTAGCGAGTTTGTTTTACCTTAATCAATCCTCGTATTTCGAGAAAGGAGGAAAAGTGTGTCATCACTCAAACGGACAGATATGCTGACTGTATTTTTGCTTTCAGCTTTACTAATGATTTTAATTGAGGCAACCTTTTTTGATGTGGAAATTGTCTTTTCCCTCTTTTTCGGAATGGCGATGCTCTACTTTGGTAGAAGGTGGAGAAAAAACTGGTTTGGTCGGTTATTGTTTTGGTTTGGGGTCTTCTTAATATTCATTATGATATTAAACATGAGCAGTTTGCGAATGTTAGTGATTGCAGCAGTCGCTTATATGTTGTACCGTGTGATCCAATCTAAAAAACATCCGGCAGAAATATCGCTTGTTTCTGAAAATATTCCGTCTATAGAGATTGAATCCGGTCAGTCGATGAATCATCCATTTATGAAAAGCCGCTTATTTTCTGTTCAATCTACGCCAGAACAACCTTATGAATGGAAAGATATTCATATTCAAGGAGGACTTGGCGACATTCATATTGATGTAAGCAACACGGTTTTACCTAAAGGAACAGCTGTCATTTCAATTAGACAAGCTATGGGCAAAGTGAAAATTGATGTTCCTTACGAGACACCAATCCGTATTAGATATGCAGCTTTGGCCGGAAATGTTAGTTTGTTTCAACGTTTTCCTACCTCTGTTTGGAATGATACTTTTTACTATGAAGATCAACGACAAGTAGAGCAAGAAGGAGCAGAAAGTGTGGTTGTGATTCTTGTATCCACGTTGTTTGGAGACTTGGAGGTGAACCGGGTATGAATGTATTTGCCAAGCAATTTAGGCAAGTTTTTTTCGTCAGCTTGGTCATCTCAGTGATCCTCCTTTCCGCTTTTGTCGTTAGCTTTCCGCAGCCAAATTGGGAAGTCTATATTGAGAAAAAAATATTTGACTTTCCGTTTGCTGTCTTTCTTGTTGTAGCTATTATTAGCAGCGCTTTTTTCTTTAGTTTGCTGTATGGATGGTTACAATGGTCGGCTTTTAAAAAGCTAGAGGATCGGATTGACTTATTAGTAACTGGTAAGGATGCAGTTAGTGATGAAACAAAGCTAACAGCTGAATTTGCGGGTATTGAACAGAAATTTCAGCAATTAGAGCAGACGGTAGCAGAGCAAAAACTGGCGGCTAGGCGACTCGTACTGGAGAAAACGGAAAGTCAGGAAAGTCTTATTGAGGAAATGGTGTCACAGGAAAGACAGCGTCTAGCTCGAGAGTTACACGACTCAGTTTCCCAACAACTGTTTGCCGCTTCAATGATGATGTCGGCGGTGAATGAGAATAGAGAGTCTCATAATCCTTTGGAGACGAAGCAGCTGGCGATGGTCGAAGAAATGATTCAGCAATCCCAGCTAGAGATGAGGGCACTGCTACTACATTTACGTCCTGTTCCTCTAAACGGAAAATTGCTCAAAGAGGGTATTGATGAGCTGTTACTAGAACTCTCTCAAAAAGTACCTCTTGCTATTCATTGGACGGTAGAAGAAATTGACATGGATCGAGGGATGGAAGATCATTTATTTCGCATCATTCAAGAGTCTATTTCGAATACATTGCGTCATGCAAAAGCCAGCCGTTTAGATGTATTGAACGTTTGGCGTGATGGCTTTGTCATTTTACGAATCAGTGATGATGGTGTCGGTTTTGACGTTAAAAAAGATAAAGCAGGTTCTTATGGGTTACAAAATATGCATGAACGAGCAGTTGAAATTGGTGGAACATTGAAAATTATTTCACTGCCGACACAAGGGACAAAGCTAGAAGTGAAAGTTCCACTCAAACAAACAGAAGACAAGGGGGCAAATGATGAATGATCAAGGTGCTTCTTGTAGATGACCACGAAATGGTGCGCATCGGCGTGTCCGCTTATTTAATGGCACAGCCTGATATTGAAGTAGTAGCGGAAGCGGAAAACGGAGAGGTTGCTGTAGAGAAGGCGCTTCAGTTGAAGCCAGATATTATTTTAATGGATCTTGTCATGCCGAAGCTAGATGGGATCGAAGCAACAAAAAAGATTATGAAAGAGTGGTCTGACGCGCGGATTATTATTGTTACGAGCTTTTTAGATGACGAAAAAGTGTACCCGGCATTGGAAGCTGGTGCGGTTAGCTACCTTTTGAAAACATCAAAAGCAAGCGTCATTGCTGAGGCCATTCGGAAAACGTATGCAGGTGAGCCAGTCCTCGAGCCTGAAGTGACGGGGAAAATGATGAAGCGTATGCGTCAAGGACAAAAAACACCTCTCCATGAAGAACTGACCGAGCGGGAGAGAGAAGTGCTGTTACTTGTTGCTCAAGGAAAAGCCAATCAGGACATTGCTGATGAATTGTTTATTTCCTTGAAAACAGTAAAGACACACGTCAGCAATATTTTATCGAAGCTTGAAGTTCAAGACCGAACCCAAGCTGTGATCTATGCCTTTCAAAATGGCCTGGTGAAATAATGGGCGTTTGATCATAGAAAAAGCTCCTATCTTAATTCGAATTAAGATAGGAGCTTTTTCGTTTAGCTAAAAAATTTTTAATCTTTTTTTATTCTTCCTGCATCGGATAGTGCTTTTTTTAGGAGCAATTCGATTTGCGCATTGACGCTACGAAATTCATCAGCTGACCATTTTTCTAATGCATCATATAATTTTGGATCGATGCGGAGTAAAAAACGTTTTTTCTCAGCCACTCTATCACAACCTTAGTAAATGGTGCCCGTATTGACGATTGGCTGGTTTCCTTTTTCAGATACTAAAGCAACCATTAAATTATTCACCATTTGGGCTTTCTTTTCCTCATCAAGATCGACAACATTCTCATTACTTAGTTCATCAATCGCTGATTTTACCATTAAAACGGCTCCATCGACAATGACTTTACGAGCAGCTAACACTGCTTTTGCTTGTTGGCGTTGAAGCATAGAAGAAGCGATTTCACTTGAGTAAGCAAGGTGCATAATTCTTGCTTCGATCACTTCCACACCTGCAAGCTTTAACCTTTCTTGAAGATCTCTAGTTAACTCATTTCCAACTTCATCTGAGTGCTGTCTAAGTGAGATCTCAAAATCATTATTAAAGTTGTCGTATGGGTATTGACTAGCAATATGTCTCAGACCTGCCTCGCTTTGAGTGTGTACAAATTGATGATAATCTTCCACATCAAACACAGCTTTTGCTGAATTAACAACCTTATAGACGACGACTGCCGCAATCTCAATCGGATTTCCTTCTAAATCATTCACCTTTAATCGATCACTATTGAAGTTAATCACGCGAAGTGACACTTTCTTTCGTAAAGTTAATGGGATAGTGAGCCAAAAACCTTCTTGTTTAATGACACCTAAGTAAGTTCCAAACAGTGTGCAGACTTTTGCTTGATTCGGTTGAATGATGGTAAACCCAGTTGCAGTCACACCAACGATTACCAGTAATACAATAGCGAGGATTAACATTACTATATTATCAGAAATAACAAACTCCCTAAAGGAAAAGATCGCTATCGCAGCTACAATCACAGCAACGATCACGCCCACAAAACCATTTAATTTAAGAATATCCTTTTCTTGCATAAGTTATCCCTCCTAATAATATTTATTTGTTATCATTATGATATCACTTAAATATCATTTAATCAAATTTTTTGAAAAATTATTTTCAAGCCTTAAAGAAGGTAATTGTTAAGAGAAACGTCGCTATATCCAAGTAGGTGATTTTGTTCTTCATCATTTCGATTGGTGAAAAATAAACAGATTCACCTTATTAAATAGACGGAATTTTTGTTCAATAAAACCATAGCTTATTAAAAGAAAAGTAGATAAAGTTAGATTATGAATATGATGATTCTCATCTTGAGTGGAAAACGTAATGAACGATTTCTAATAACGGAAGGGAGACGTTTTATATGAAAAATGAAACAATGACAGACAATATTCAAAGCGGAATGAAAGTGAAGCAGTATGTCAATTTTATCGATGGTGAGTGGATTGCGTCTGAATCTGGAAAGTTCAAACAAAATACGAATCCTGTTAACGGAGAAGTACTTGGGGAAGTGACTCAGTCGACAAAAGCAGATGTCAATCAAGCGGTGGCAGCAGCAAAGCGAGCGCAAAGGGAATGGCGGAATGTACCGGCCCCTGAACGTGCAGATGTATTGTACAAAGTAGCTTTTTTACTGAAAGAACGCAAGGAAGAATTGGCGCAGATCTTAACGAGAGAAATGGGAAAAGTCATTGCTGAGGCGAGAGGTGAGGTTCAGGAGGCCATTGATATGGCTTATTATATGGCAGGAGAGGGGCGCCGCTTATTCGGTGATACAGTTCCATCCGAGCTGCGCAATAAGTTTGCGATGAGTATTCGTGTGCCTGTCGGTGTAGCTGGATTGATTACGCCGTGGAATTTTCCGATTGCGATTGCGGCATGGAAGTCGCTCCCAGCCCTCGTGTCTGGAAACGCTGTCGTTTGGAAACCAGCGTCTGAAACACCGATATTGGCTGGAGAGTTTGTGAAAATTTATGAAGAAGCAGGCCTTCCAAAAGGATTGATTAACCTCGTTCATGGATCCGGTAGTGTTGTAGGGAATGCGATGGTTGATCATCCGGATATTGATCTTATCTCTTTCACTGGTTCTAATGAAGTAGGGAAGATGATTAATGCGCGTGCTGGTGGTATGTTAAAGCGTACTTCCCTTGAAATGGGTGGGAAAAATGCGGTGACAGTTCTTGAAGACGCCGATTTGGATCTTGCAGTGGATGGTATTGTTTGGAGTGCATTTGGAACGAGTGGACAGCGATGCACCGCCTGCAGCCGCATTATCGTTCATGAATCGGTGAAAGAAGAATTAGAAAAGAAGCTGATTGAAAAAATAGGAGAGTTAAAGCTTGGTGATGGCCTAGATGAGTCTGTTCATGTGGGACCAGTTATTAACCGGTCATCTTTGGAGAAAATACATGGGTATGTACAAGTTGGCAAGAAAGAAGGGGCGGAACTGCTTTGTGGCGGTGAAATTGTCACAAAGGATGGCCTCAACAAAGGAAGCTTCTACGCACCCACATTATTTACAGATGTCCAATCAGATATGAGAATTGCTCAAGAAGAAATTTTTGGGCCAGTCGCTTCAATTATCCCAGTTAAAAGCTTAGAAGAGGCAATTGAAGTGAATAACAGTGTAGAGTTTGGACTGTCTAGTTCAATCTTTACCGCCAATGTGAATCGAGCTTTCCAAGCGATGAGAGATTTAGATACAGGAATTGTTTACATTAATGCAGGTACGACTGGAGCGGAAATTCACTTGCCGTTTGGAGGAACGAAAGGAACAGGAAATGGACATCGGGATTCAGGTGTCGCCTCTTTGGATGTATACACAGAATGGAAGTCTGTCTATGTAGATTACAGCGGAAAAATTCAAAAAGCACAGATTGATAACTATTAAGAATAGAAAACAGCCCTTGCAGGAACAAAGCAAGGGCTGTTCTATGTAAATTCATCTTACTAACAATATTTTTATAATTGTTGTCTAGAAAGAGGGGAATGGGAGATGGGGATTTTATCAGGGGGTCAAGCGATTGTTCACGTGCTCGCAAAGGAAGGCGGCCAAGTCAAAATAGAAAGTAAAAAAGACTAGAAGAAATCTACCACTGAACGGACTAACGCACCAATGATTCTAAAAAGAATTCGGAACGGCCAAACGATTAATTCAACAAGAACAGACTCTAATATGGTGGCGCCAATTTCGGTTGTCATTTCTTGATGCTCTTTTTTCTTGTTTTTCTTTCTTTTTTCCAAACTTTATCCCTCCTTTAAAAGGATTTGTCTTCTTATACGGAGGGAACAAGTAAAAAGTTCCTAGAAGGGTGTTGAAATTTGTATTTTTTATTTTATCCCGCATTAACGGGCTGTAAGACCCCCACTGATTGAAGTTTCACTTTATTGAAACTTTTTCTATATGGAATAAAGAAGCAAAAGGAAAGGCTGCCTCGTTAATACATGAGTCAGTCTTTTTTGTAATCAAATATTCGACATGTTACACGTGAAACATGTCGAATATTTGATAATTTGTAGAAATGGTAGCCGTAGTTCTTTAATAAAGGCTTTCAAGTGACGAATGCAATCGGTGGTATGATGAGTGGAGAAGGTGGAGTAGAATAATAACAAAAAAGAGACCGTCTCATAAGTAGTTGAGACGGTCTCTTTTCTGCACCGAAAGCGAAGCGACAGGTGCAAAAAAACTAATTTAATGGCATTTTTAAATAAGAAGTATCGGCCAAAAAGTTTGCGACGCAGACTTTTTGGCCCCCCTTTTTTATGAATTATTTTTCAGCGGTCGCTTAAATAATATCTAGCAATTCTTGAAGTCTATTTACTGTATAAGTAGGTTTAGCTTCATCCACTTTTTTCCCATCTTTATGGTCAATCCAAACGGAATCCATTCCCACTCGTGTGGCTCCTAAAATGTCCGTGCTTAAATTGTCTCCAACCATTAACACGTCTTGTGGTGACAGGTCCATTAATCTCAAAGCATGTTCAAAAATAACAGGATCCGGTTTACCGAAGCCAACGTTTCCAGAAATAACAATGTGTTCAAAGTAAGGAACGAGTTCAGGAGTCATCGTTAACTTTTCTAATTGCAGAGATGGGGCACCGTTTGTTAAAAGCAAGAGACGATAGCCTTTATCCTTTAATTCATCAAGTACTTTAAAGGTTTCGTCATAAACAAAAGGAGACTGGCGACGAACTTCACGGAATCGTTCTTTTGCCCAAGCGGCAGCCGTTTCAATTCCTATTTTCTTTAAACCATTTTCCCATGATTTTAGTTGATAATCGCTAATTTGTTCTCCCATGCGGCGAAATTGATAATGATGGACATCCCCAAAATCCCCCCACAGACCTTCAAATGGGTTGATACCAATTTGAATAGTGATTGGGAAAAAAGAATATGTTTCATATTGTTCTCGAGCAGCTGCTCTCACATGTTCTTCAATTGTTTTGGCTTCTACGTCGTATTTTTCCGCTAATTCTTGGCAAGTGATATCAAAAGCGGTTTGAATACTTTTGCGGTCATTTAATAACGTGTCGTCTAAATCAAAAAAAATGGCTTTCTTCATTTGATAAACTCCCTCATTTAATAGTGATGAGGAATATATTCGACAAAACTAAACAAAATCCTTCTGAGCCAAGGTGGAAAGTAAAGAGAGATCGTTAATTAAAAGAAGATACATTCTTTTTTCTTTTAAACCAGGAGAAGAAAGATGAAAGGTGGTAAACGGGTATTTCTCTTTTTATTCGCTCATTTTGCATACTAGCTAACAATAATCGATCTCGAATTGCGATATCTTGGTGTTCCATACTTTCGACCTTTTCCTTCATCCATCGTTGGTATTGGGCTAGTTCTTTAACTAGTTGTTTATTGACATCAATCAGCGTTTGCTGTTGTTCTTCAAGCTTAGCAATTCTTGTAGACAGTGGCTCGTCATGTATGGTGGGTTTGTCATTCGTTTGGGTTGGGACTATTTCTTTTTGTTGCTTTACAGCTAGTTCAACAGCTGCATCCAAGGACATATTTTGATCTTGAACTGCCTTGAATACACGTTGCATGGCAATAATATCTTTTTGATAAAACACGCGAGAGTTATTAATGCCTCTATCAAAATAGTAACCTGCTGCTTCTAAGGCGAGTGAATATTTCCGTAATGTGCTGGCTCCAACTCCTAGACTTTTGGCAACCTCTGAGCTGAAATAGGCCTGTTCCATCCTTCATCCCTCCGCATCAAGATAATTATTTAACAATAGACCCTTTCCGTGTTTTTTCCGTTTGTAACAGATTCCATGCCAAATAGAAAACTCCTTTCACTAGTTTTGTTGATTAGTTAATAGTTTTGTCGAGGAGGAAAAAGTTAAACAGTTTAGCAATAAAATAATAGTTAGAAATCGGTAATGAATAAACGATTTTAGAATCTTACTAATAAATATATGTTTCATCAATTTATGCTTTTCAAAAGGTATAGCCAAAATGAAAGAAGTAGTTTACAAAAAATACATTGTTCTTTATAATATTCTTTATAAAGAACAACTTGTTGAAAGGATCATTAATAAAGGGGAAATTAAAGAGGAAGTTCTTTATATAAGAATAAATATTTGGCCAATAGAAGAGCAGGCACTTTTGAAAGGTGTCTTTTTTTACACACCTATTGTTCATTATTAAGAACAATTTATTGATTTTAATGGGAATATGAAGGGGACTTTTATTGGGGGACAAAAAAGTAGAGGGGAGTTCGTCATGACTATTTTAGTAACAGGTGGTGCCGGATACATAGGTAGTCATACATGTGTAGAGCTACTGAATAATGGTTATGAGATTGCTGTGCTTGATAATCTTTCGAATAGTAGTGAAGAAGTATTAACAAGGATTCGTGAAATGACAAACAAAAGCTTTATGTTTTATAAAGGAGACTTGTTAGACAAAGATTTTATTAAGATGGTTTTTCAAAAAAATAGGATTGAGGCAGTAATTCATTTTGCAGGCTTAAAAGCAGTGGGAGAATCCGTTCAACATCCCCATTTATATTATCAAAACAATATCATGGGTACCCTTCATTTATTAGAAGTAATGGATCAATACGAGATTAGAAAAATAGTATTTAGCTCTTCAGCAACTGTTTACGCTAGTAGTCAACCAATGCCTCTATCTGAAAACTCCATAACTAAAGCGATCAATCCTTATGGACGAACGAAGTTAATGATAGAAGAAATGTTAGCTGATTATTACCAAGCTAATCCAAAATGGAGTTGTGTTGTGCTGAGATATTTTAATCCAATTGGAGCTCACCAGAGTGGAGAAATTGGGGAAGATCCTAATGGTATACCAAACAACTTAATGCCTTACCTCACTCAAGTAGCGATTGGAAAATTAAATGAGCTAAAAGTGTTTGGTAATGATTATCCTACACCTGATGGCACATGTATAAGGGATTATATTCATGTCGTCGATCTTGCCAAAGGACACATAAAAGCATTGAACAAAGTGCAGATTGAAAGTGGTTACTATACTTACAATCTTGGTACTGGGGGAGGCTATAGTGTCCTGGAGGTGATTCAGGCATTTGAGAAAGCTACCGGCAAGAAAGTTCCTTATAGTATTGGTGGGCGTAGACAAGGAGATGTGCCAATATGTTATGCAGATACTTCTACATCGAAAATGGAACTTTTGTGGCAAGCAACAAAAAGTTTAGAAGAGATGTGTAAGGATGCTTGGAATTGGCAAACTCAAAATCCTAATGGCTATAAAATCATAGACCATGCAACCTTAAATTCTAATAATTAGACCCATCTATATATTTTAAGATATTTAATTTGTGAGAAATGAGGGAGGAATATATGCATGTCGAAAGACGAAATATAGGTGATTTAATACAATTATTCGCGAAAAAGTGGTTAATCATTATCGCTATTACTGGTTTCTGCACAGGAACAGCAGGATGGATTAGTTTTTTTGTTTTAACCCCCGTGTATCAAGCTACTTCTAAAGTGCTAGTTCATGAAATTAAAAAGGAAGAAAAAGAAGATGTAGCAGCTTCTTTTTATCAAATGGAAACTTCTTTTAAGTTATTAGATACATTCATTGTTATTGCTGAGAGTCCCCAAGTATTAGATAAAGTCATTAAAAATTTGGACTTATCAATGTCTTATCATGAGCTGAGTCAAAAGGTAAGGATTCAACAAGTTCGTGAGTCACTGGCAATTGAAATTATTGTAGAAGGAACAAAACCTGAAAAAACTGTGGACATAGCTAATGAAAT
Organism: Bacillus sp. FJAT-52991; assembly: GCF_037201805.1. Lineage (GTDB taxonomy): Bacteria > Bacillota > Bacilli > Bacillales > Domibacillaceae > Bacillus_CE > Bacillus_CE kandeliae. Next base: position 369,844 of record NZ_CP147404.1, read on the forward strand.
ATCATCGGTTCTTAGTGATGAAATAAGAAAAATCTATGGTGAAAGTAATGTGTCAGTTATCAAAACGGCCGAATTGACAGAGGCTTCTAAGCCAGTTAAGCCTAAGGCGATGTTAAATATGGTCACTGCATTTTTTGCTGGTATTGTGATAGCCATTGGACTGATTTTTTTACGAGATCTCTTTAAAAAGTTGAAAAGAAAAGAGGAAGTGAATGTCGATGATCTAGAACAAACTTTTTCTAGAGAAAGAAGATACTCTACTAGAATATAAATGCTCCTGAAATAATAAATGGGAAGAAGGAGATTAGATGACTACAATAAAAAAAGCAGTTATTCCTGCTGCTGGATTAGGTACGAGGTTTTTGCCTGCTACAAAAGCAATGCCGAAAGAAATGCTGCCAATTGTTGATAAACCTACGATTCAATACATTATTGAAGAAGCTGTTGAGTCAGGAATTGAAGATATTATTATTGTAACAGGAAAAGGAAAAAGAGCGATAGAGGATCATTTCGATCACCACTTTGAATTAGAGCAAACTTTGTTAGAACGTGAAAAATTCGAGTTGCTTGAGGGAGTAAGAAAAGTATCAGAAATGGCCAATATTCACTATATTCGTCAAAAGGAACCACGTGGGCTGGGTCATGCCATTTGGTGTGCAAGAAACTTTATCGGTAATGAGCCATTTGCTGTTTTATTAGGTGACGATGTTGTGCAAGCGGGCATTCCTTGTACAAAACAACTGATCGATATTTACGAACAGACTCAGTCATGCGTCGTAGGGGTAAAAGCTGTTTCTAAGGATGAGGTGGGTAGATATGGCATTGTAGCAGTAGAACCATATTCGGCTGGGGTCCATTCTGTAGTAGACCTGGTAGAAAAGCCGTTAGTAGAAGAAGCACCTTCTAATCTAGCTATTATGGGAAGGTATATTCTGACACCGAGAATTTTCGATATCTTAATGAATCAAGAAGCGGGAGTTGGCGGTGAAGTACAACTAACTGATGCACTTCAATGCCTGCAAACATTTGAAAAGATTTTTGCCTATGAATTTATGGGAACTCGTTATGATGTTGGAGAAAAGCTTGGTTTTATTACAACAACAATTGAATATGCTTTGCAAAGAGAAGAATTACGGGATGCTTTGTTAAAATACCTAGAAGAACTATTATTAGCTGAAAAAAATAAAAAAGAATTAAATAAAAATCTTGCAACCCCCTATGCTTAAACAATTGATGAAATAGGTGAGTTATTTTGATTCAACATTTTATTACTTACTTTATTGCTAGAGGTTTGCCAGGTTTAATTAACTTTTTAGCTATTATTATTTATAGTCGGATATTACCTCCAGAACAATATGGAACCTATGCGATCGTGCTCGCTTCGATTTCTTTAATAAACTCTATTTTATTAAGTTGGTTAAGACTTGGGGTTTTAAGATATTACCCTTCGTACACTACGGAAGAACGAAAACTCTTTCTTAGTACAGTGTTCATTGCGTTTTTAGCTTATATGCTATTGTCAGGCGGGATTATTAGTTGTATCGCTTTATTTGGAATAATTGCTGAAGAGTATTCCAGTATTTGGCTTTTGGGTTTGTGTTTGTTATGGGTTAGTGGATGGTTTGAGATTAATTTAGAGATTTTCCGAGCAGAGTTATCTCCAAAGAGCTATGGGTGGTTTTACTTAAGTAAGACGATACTTGCTTTGGTCATCTCTATTGGAATTATTTTTAGCTTTCATTTAGGAATGACAGCATTAGTAATTGGTTCGATTTTGGCTATGTTCATTCCATTATTATTTGTGATTCCAAAAGTATGGAGCGGTGTAAATTTTCATTATTTTAACAGAAATATTCTCAAAACGTTACTAGCGTATGGTTTACCATTAACTCTTACTTTAACAATGGGATTTTTAATTGATAGTTCCGATCGGCTTTTGTTGGGATGGTTAAGTGGCCCCAGCTCAACGGGATTATATGCAGTGACCTACGATTTTGCTCAACAAACAATAATTCTTATTATGACAATTGTAAATTTAGCGTCTTATCCGATTATTATTCATACATTGGAGAATGGTGACCAGGTTGAGGTACAGAAACAGTTGGAAAAAAGCTTTGTTTTACTATTTCTACTCGCTTTTCCTACAGTTTGCGCTTTGATAATCTTAAGTCCCAATATATCTTTTTTGTTCTTTGGAACGGATTATCAAGCCGCTGCTATTGTAGTGATTCCATGGATCGCTTTAGTTTCCTTGATACAAGGGATTAAAGCTTTTTACTTAGATTTAGCCTTCCAATTAAGCAAACAAACAATAAAGCAGGTATTTCCAGTAGTCATTGGAGCAGCTTTAAACATCTTATTAAATCTTTGGTGGATTCCTCTTTATCAAATAAAAGGGGCGATAATGGCAACACTCATTGCTTATGTAGTTTCATCCATTATGAGTTGGTGGTTAGGCCGAAGATACTTTGTACTACCCATTCCTAAAAGAGAAATATGGAAAATTGTAATTATTACTGTTGTTATGTTTTGCGCGCTATACCCGATCCATCACTTGAAAGGATTCATTGCTTTAATTGTTCAAATAGGAGTAGGCATCATTGTCTATGGGCTGGGTATTTGGGTGTTCAATGTTCTTAATATAAGAAAGGCGCTACCACTAGCTGAACGGAATTTGAAAATAAAAGTAAAGGGGTGATGATGTTGAAGACCAAGAAAAAAGCTTTTTTTCTGCCGTCTTTAGTTGGTGGGGGAGCAGAACGGGTGATATTAAACTTGGCTATAGAATTTGCTGATCAAGGTTATGACGTAGATTTAATATTAGCAAAAGCGATTGGAGAGTATTTAGATCAAGTTCCTTCAAATATCAATATTATCGATTTAAATTCATCAAGAGTGCTTTATAGCTTATTTCCTATGATTCAATATTTAAAAGAATATAAACCAGACTCTTTATTATCGGCGTTAAACCACACGAACATCATCGCTATATGTGCGGTTTTGTTAGCCAATGTTCAAACAAAAGTATTTGTAAGTGTGCATAATCAATTGACTCAGTTTTCAACGAATTATTCGCGGCGATTTGTGGTAAAGTTGATCCCTTTTTTGATGAAATGGAGCTTTAGAAAAGCAGAAAAGGTAATTGCTGTTTCTAATGGGGTGGCAGAAGATCTTCAGAGAAAAATTAAATTACCTCAAGAAAAAATACAGGTGATCTATAACCCAGTAGTAGACGCTGGGTTGATGAAGAAAGCGAAAGAAAAGATTGATCACCCTTGGTTTGAATCAAGTGAATTGCCGGTCATTTTAGCAACTGGTCGATTAGAAGCAGAAAAAGATTTTTCTAGTTTAATTCAAGCATTTGCACGAGTCAGACAAAAGAAGTTGGCCAAGCTGATTATTCTTGGGGAAGGACAGGAGCGAGAGCAGTTAGAGGAGTTAATTGAAAGTTTGGGTTTAAAGGATGATGTTTGGATGCCAGGGTTTGTAGTGAACCCTTATGCTTATATGAACAAGGCAGATTTATTTGTACTATCATCTCAATATGAGGGGTTACCTACCGTTTTAATTGAAGCATTAGCATGCGGAAGTGAAGTAATATCAACTGATTGTCCAAGTGGCCCGAGAGAGGTTCTTCAAAATGGTCAGTACGGTTTGTTAGTACAGGTTAAAGATGTTGAAGGAATGTCTCAAGCTATTATCAATAAATTAGAGTCTCCAATTAAACAAAACGAACAGGCTGCCTATCAACCATTTGAGAAAAAGAAGGTGTTTCATCAATACTTAGAAATCATGTGAATAGGAGGTGGTTCCAACGTTTCATCTTTCCTATTATTTATTGTTATTAATGGTTTTTACTATTCCTTGGGAAAATTCAGTCGTCTTTGATGGATTAGGTACCATTGTCCGTCCAATTGGCAGTTTAGCTTTTATCATGACATTACTTCACCTATTTAAAACAGGTATTTATAGACCATTAAATAGCATTCATTATTTACTGCTAGCTTTTGTCGTTTGGAGTGCTGTTAGTGTGCTCTGGTCGGTAGATCCAGAACTTACGTTCATTCGGATTAAAACATATGCTCAACTTTTCGTTATGATTTGGTTAATATGGGAGCTTATTCAAACCGATCAACAAATGAGAGTATTGCTACAAACGTATATATTAGGGGCATATGTTTCTATTGCTAATACGTTCTCAAAATTTCTGGATACAGAACAAGTAAACTATGGACGGTACGCGGCTGAAGGGTTTGACCCTAACGATTTAGGTGTAATATTGGCGCTAGGAATTCCGATGGCCTGGTATTTATTGATTGTGCAGAAGACATTTATTCTGAAATGGCTGAATGCTGCTTATATCCTGCTAGGAATGCTAGCCATTATCATGACGGCTTCAAGAACAGCTTTTGCCGTTGCTATTCTTGGTCTTTTTTATATTGCATTAATATATGGTCGATTATCACACAGAACAAAGATATTAGTAATAGTGTTTATCATGATTTCTCTATTTTGGGGTTTGAAGGTAATTCCAAATGGGGCTTTTGATCGAATACTGACGATTCAAGAGGAAGTGAATTCAGGAAGCTTAAGTGGTCGTGGGGAACTTTGGTTCGCAGGTTTAGAAATGGTTAATGAACAACCACTTCTCGGCGTTGGTGCGGGTGCTTATCCTGCTGCCCTCGAAGAATTTCTAGGTACACGTGAATTGAGCCATAATACATTGCTTTCTGTAATAGCTGAAACAGGTGTTATTGGATTAATACTATTTCTGACTGTTTTATTTATATCCTTCTATACAGCTTGTCAAACTTCTTATTTAGAAGCTACTCTATTTTTTGTTTTATTGACTATTTGGTTGTTAGCAAGCATGTTCTTAACATGGGAATTAAGAAAGCCAACCTGGTTATTATTTGCATTAATTGCACTTGAACATTCTAAGGTCCAATCTAAAAAAAACAGTTTAAATACCTCTAGTCAAAAAGGAAAAGATTATTTATCAATAACCAGTGGACTGTCTATTAAATGATGAGTATAGACCATAACAAATGCTGAGGGAGGGGTTAGTTTGGTTAACATTCTTTTTCTTATTACTGGACTGCATGTAGGGGGGGCAGAGATGCAAGTCTACCAAATGATTAAAGGTTTAAAACATATGAACTATCGTCCGATAGTTGTATCTTTGCTTCCCGTTGGTCCAATAGGAGAAAAATTAGAGGAAGAAGGGATAACTGTCTATTCATTAGATATGGAACGCGGAAAGGCGAGCATATCTGCTGTTGTACAGTTAAATAAAATTTTAAGAAAAGAAAAAATCACAATTATTCACTCCCATCTTTTTCATGCCAACATATTAGCGCGATTGATGAAGCTATTTCATCCGACAGTCAAAGTAGTGAATACTATTCATAATATTAATATTGGCGGCAGAAAGCGAGAGCGACTGTTGCAATATACAAACTCTTTGAGTGATGGAATAACAATCATTAGTCAAGCAGCAAAGGAACATTTTATTAAAGTGGGAGCTGTTTCTGAAGAAAGATTACGTTTTTTACCCAACGGTGTAGATACCGATATATATCAAGAGAAAATGTCTTCAAAAGCAACAGTGAGAAGGAATTTAAAGCTTGGAGACGATTTTATTTGGCTTGCAGTGGGACGGTTTGATAAACAGAAAAATTATCCTAATCTTTTGAAATCATTTCGTTACGTATTAAACGAAAAGAAACAAAGCTACTTATTAATAGTAGGTATCGGGACACTATTAGAAGAAATGAAATCATTAGCAGCTGATTTGAACATTGCTGATCGAGTTCGTTTTTTAGGATATCGGCAAGATATTCCTGATTTGATGAGTGCGGCGGATGGTTTTGTTATGTCTTCAGATTGGGAGGGGATGCCCCTTGTTTTGCTGGAAGCTTCGTGTGTAGGTCTACCAATTGTATGTACAGATGTTGGAGGAAATAAAGAAGTGGTTATTCATAAGCAAACGGGCTTGCTTGTCAAACCAAAATGTTCACTGTCTTTATCTGAAAATATGTTGCAATTAATGGAAATGTCAGAGGAAGAGAGAAAAGAAATGGGTGAATGTGGGAAAAATTATATCCGAGATGTGTATGATCTAGAGCAAGTAATTGATCAGTGGGACCAACTATATCAACAAGTATTGAGTAAAAGCTCTTAATAAAGGAGAGAAGAATCATGATTCAACCGGCCATTTCTAAACAAAAAGTAGCTTTTGTAGCTTCTATATATGGGCATTTAGCAGCTTTCCACCAACCGTTTATGAAATGGTTTCAAGAGCAGGGGTTTGAAGTACATGCATATGGTCATGAAGATGCTGGAAAAAAAGAAATTAAGAGTTTAGGTGTTGTTTGTCACGATATCCCGTTTCAAAGGTCACCCTATCATTTGGATAATATTCAAGCTTTAAAAGAAATTACAAGAAGTTTTAAAACAGAGGCTTTTCAAGTTGTTCATGTACATACCCCTGTAGCTAGTGTATTGGGAAGAATAGCCGCTAAGAGAAATCAAGTTCCTTGCGTGTTATATACAGCTCATGGATTTCATTTTTTTAAAGGAGCTCCTTGGAAAAACTGGCTCACGTTTTATCTCATAGAAAAATTAATGGCTCGACATACTGATTATCTTGTAACAATTAATCAAGAGGACTATATTCGTGCGAAAAAATTTCCGGTTAGAAAAGAAGTACTGTTTGTTAGAGGAGTCGGAGTGGATAGTCAAACTTACAAAGTAGTTCAGAAAAATGAAGTGCAAAATAAACGAAAGCAATTAGGTTTGACTCCTGATGATTTTGTCATCGCTTGTGTGGCGGAGTTAAATGACAATAAAAATCAAGTCCAACTTATTAAAGCAGTTTATAGACTTGTGAAAGACTATCCGATGATTAAATGTTTATTAATAGGTAGTGGGAAAGAAGAATTTAAGTTAAGAAAGATGGTTCAAACGATGGATTTGCATGAGAATGTTCGTTTTCTAGGATTTAGAAAGGATATCCCTGAATTAATGGAATTAGCAGATGTGGTGACATTGCTTTCAAAACGGGAAGGATTGCCTCGAGCACTTATGGAAGGGCTGGTTGCTGGAAAACCTTTAGTGGTGACTGATGTGCGAGGAAATAGTGATTTGGTTGTTAACGGAAAAAATGGTTTTGTAGTAAAAGTAGGGGATATTGCAGCAACAGCAACAGCATTTGAACATTTAATGGTTCATCGTGAAGATTTACAGGTAATGGGGAAAATGAGTGCGCAAATTTCGAAACAGTATGATCTATCAATTATTTTAAAAGAAATGGCTAATGTCTATCAAAAAGCTATTATCTCAGCAATTCGATAAATTAAGAGAAATGTTAAACTAATGAGGGAGACCCCCAGTAACAATTGACTAGTTGCTGTGTTCTCCCTTTTCTGTTCTAGTAAAACTATTTTTTTATTTTAGATTGCTTCAAAGTATATTGTATAATCTCGTCAGATTGGTTGTTTTTTAAATAGTTTCTTTCTATTATTGACTCTTTAGCATTTTCTACATAAATCCCGACTCCCTTGTTAGATATTATTCGATTTTCGATCACCTTTGCTTGAGTGACACTTAACAGGGAGAGACCTGTTGCCTGATTGCTATTTATCTCATTGAATTGGACAACAATTCCGCTTTGATTATATAACCCTCCCCAAATATATATTCCATTTCTTCCATTTTTGTTAATTCTATTATTTTGAATGATGTTTTCGCCAACATGATTAACAAGGTGAATGCCGCTTCTAGTATTTTCTTTAATGATATTACCGATTATTTGATTAGCAGGTGCAAAGTTAACATTAATTCCATTCCCGGTGGAAGCATCAGAAGAATTTCCGTTATTACTAATTACATTGTTTAGGAGAGAGTTGTTCTTTGTTTCTCCTTCATTAACTTTTCCACCTAGATAAACCCCACCTTTTTGATTCCCTTTAATTAGATTATTCTTCGCTAGATTGTTACTTGCATAGATAAATGAGAGACCATATCCATTGTTGTTTAACAGTTGATTGTTTTCTAACCTAACATTTTCAAGTGGTAAATTAAAGGGATAGTTCCGCTCTACATCAATCCCTGCTTCTGGGGCAGTGCCATTAGAGCGAGAAAAAGTACTGTTTTTCACAGTAATGTTCTTTCCTGCTGTAATGGATATGCCTTGCCTACGGTTATTTGTAGCGACACAATTGGTCAATTCTATATTAGTTGGATAAATATTTGCTGACTCGTCCCCTTCAATTATAAAACCATCCCCCCAAAAATCTTTTGTTTTGACATTGGAAATAGTGATACGGTTCGAATTCCCTCCAATATAAATACCATACCCGTATTCTCCAGTTGAACCTTGATGCTGGTAACGATCACCGATTAAAGTTCCCCCAGTGATTGTCACATTATTATCGTTGTAGATAGTAAACATGCGATAGACTGGACTATTATTCGGAATACTTTTTAAGATAGTTTTTTCATCTAAAATGATTGTTAAGTTATGTTTCATCTGTAAAGATCCTGTATTGGGATGAGTATCAATTAAAAATGTTCCAGCTGGAAACCGAACAATGCCTTTCTCGTCAGAAACTGCTTGAATGGCTGCCTGAATAGCTGCAGTATCATCTTTTGAATCGTTAGGTTTTGCTCCATAAGTTATGACGCTGACTTCCCCCGGCTTTGTATTAACTTTTTCTATATTTATGTCATTATTTTCTTTGTTTACTTGAGGAATAGGAACAAGCATGCTAGTCAAGAAGAAAAATAAAGTAATAGAAAAAAACTTAAATCTATTCAACAAACCCCACCTCCATATTTATTTAGTCAATTTTTAATCTCTTAAATAAGAAAAACATGAATTGACAGTTACTTTATCTTATTCAAAGGTAAGGAATTTGTATGGGTGGGGTGTTTATGACAATTTCATTAATTCAGGTGATTATTAACCAGTAGTGTTAATATCTTTTATTCTTGAATCTTTTGTGCAAAATGGCTATTTTGCACGTTTTTAGTGAATGCTGAAGGTGAATAGAATGAAACGAAAGTTTTTAACATAGCTTAATTTAAATAAAGATCAAAAACTTATAGAATGATTGTTGTTCTCTATAAAGAATGTTACTATGGGTGATGAAAAAAGTAAAGAAGGCACCTTTTTTAAGAAAAGTAATGTAAGAGGAAAATATAATGCATTACTTTATCCCGCATTAATGGGCTGTAAGACCCCCACCTCAACATGGCAGAAGAAGCGTAGGCATATAGGTAGGGGATCAACAGCCCGTAAACGCCCGATCCGTTCAACTAACAATCAGTGGAGGATGGAGAAAACCCCCACTGATTGGAGTTTCACTTTATTAACTGTGATTTCACTTTAAAATAAGAAAGAAGACGGCTATGGTCGCCAGTCTTCTTTTAGTTGTTAAAAGTTTTTAGAAATATTGCTTAGGGCAGAACCGGCACTTTCGTTGGCCTGTTCTTTAGTTGATAAATCACCGAGAGAAACAATTCCAGCCAGTTGTCCATTCTCTATGACCGGCAGTCTGCGGACTTGATGCTGGGCCATGAGAGCAGCGGCTTCTTCTAAGGACGCATCTGGAGAAATTGATACGATATTATTAGACATGACATCTGAAACTGTGCTACCTTGCTGGTTTGCTAATCCCCGAATGACTAGATCACGATCGGTAACCATTCCAACGACTTGTCCATTATTCACTACTGGAATGGCTCCAATATTTAAGGACTCCATTTTACTTGCAGCTGCTTCCATTGAATCTTGACTTGTGCAGCAAGCCACATTGCTAGACATGATTTCACGTACTTTCATCTCGCACCTCCAAAAAGAATTCAAGCTTATTGTGTGCAAAAATAGGAACGCTATACTTGTATTTTTTTTGATACTATAAGTAGACACATTCAAAAAATTTGAAACTTTTATCTGAGTCGCTCGTATAACAGAAATGAGTTAGAAAAGTTTCTATGTTGAAGGAAAGGCGAGGTGATCAATTTGGGGTTATTCGACCGGTTATTTAACAGAGGAAAAGCGGAAACTAAAGTGGAAGAACGGACCGTGTTAAACTTGCAAGTCGGTGACATTGTTACGTATGATCTGCAGGATTTTCAAGTGGTTGGGAAATTGCACTATGATGATCACGGGTATACTTGGGATGCGTATCAATTACAAGGGGATGGAAAAGCTGTTTGGTTAAGCGTAGAGCTTGATGATGAACTAGAGCTTGGCATCTATGAAAAAGTTAAGTTACCGTTAGAATCACCTATTCCGAAAAAAGTAACTTATGAAGGACGACGGTACAGGCTAGAGGAGAATGGCAAGGCTTATGTCACAGGTGAAGGCCGCAGTCAAAATGTGAATGGTAAAGAAATGAAGTATTATGACTTTGAAGATTCTTCGGAAGAGCATTTCTTATCTGTTGAGGTTTGGGGCAGTGAAGTGGAAGTAAGTTATGGCTATGCCATTGATGAATATGAGATTAAAATTATTGCAGGAAGCTAAGGAGGAGTAAAGATGTTTCAATTTTTTAAACGCGTAAAAACGTATGTAGGTTCTGAATTAAATGCAGCGCTTGATAAAGCAGAAGACCCGGTGAAAATGCTTGATCAATTTATGCGGGAGATGGAAGCTGATATTCGTGAAGCGGAAACAGCTGTCGCGAAGCAAATTGCTAATGAGAAAATGTTAAAGAAAAAGTTTGATGATGCTTCCCAAATGGCCGAAAAACGCCAGCAGCAAGCTATTGAGGCACTAGAAGCAGGCAATGAAGACCTTGCTCGTCGGGCTCTGGAGGATAAAAAAATTCATCAAGGTCAAGCAGAAGCGATGCGTGGAGCATATGAGCAAGCGGCTAATGATGCACAAGTGTTACGAGAGAAGCTAGATGAGATGAAGCAGGAATATCAAGAAATGAAAGTGAAGAAGGATGCGTTAAAAGCACGGGCAGAATCAGCGAAAACAAGAACGAAAATGAATCGTGCAATGTCTTCTATTGGCAGTGATGAATCTCGACGCGGGTTTGAGCGAATGGAAGAAAAAGTACTACAATACGAAGCGGAAGCAGAGACATCTGAAGATTTACGTTCTTCTTCACGCAGTCTTGATGACGAACTAGAAGCATTGAAAGCCAAGAGTGCTGTTGATGATGAGTTAGCGGCATTAAAGAAAAAATTAGGGAAAGAATAATTTCTTTCCCCTTTTTATTGGAGTGTTTCTCATGAAGAAGCGAATATTTTTAATCACTATTTTATTTGTTGCTCTGATTGGTGTACTTTCCGGTTGCGGGAATGGCAAAGTGGAAGAGTATATTTCTGAGCAGTATATGCTTATTGACGTCGTTCAAAGTCCGTCTGCTGAACAGGATAATTCTTATATTTATAAAGCTGAAAATCAGTCGGTGCCAGACTTGGCGGAAGAGTTGACTGGAGTGGAACAGCCTGATGAGACAGGAAAATACGTAAATGACAAACAAGTACTTATTTATGATAATTATTTAATCATTTTAACGAAAGATCCTGATAATGGGGCAGACAGTTTGATTGAAGTAGCTACAGAAGGCTTTGTTCGAGATTATTACAGTCCAAGCTTTTTCCAAGGTATGCTTATTGGTCATGTGCTGACCGATATGTTCGGGAAGAATTGGGATAACAAACAACGAAATCACTGTGGCCCGAATCATAATGAAGACTGTTATGATGGCTATAGTTCTTCGGGGGGCGGCTATTATGGAAGCTGGGGTACCGGTTCATCTGGACGCGGAGCTACTTTTCGAGGTGGCGGTCCTGGAGAAGGGAAATAATGATAATATTTAGTAAAGGGGAAGAACAATGAATCCGTTTGTATTAACATTTCTTTACTTTGCCATTGCGATTGGTGTGGTCGTTGTAGGGTTATTTTTATTTGAAATGCTGACGAGAAAATATAAAGATTGGGAAGAGATTCGCGAAGGAAATGCCGCTGTCGCTCTGTCGATTGGCGGGAAAATTGTGGGGATTTGTATCATTTTAATGTTCTCTATTTTTCATAATGATACGATTATCCAAACGGTGATTTGGGGAGCATATGGTATCGCTTTGCAGTTGATCGCTTATCTGCTATTTGATTTATTGACAAGAGGCTTTTCGGTAGAAGAACAGCTGAAGAATCGCAATATCGCCGTAGGGTTAATCTCTTTTTGTGTATCGGTTGGTTTTGCTTGTGTTGTAGGCGCTTCAATTAGTTAATGACAGCAAGAGGCAATGAAAAGGTGAGAGAAATGGTTGATGAACAACGATTAAATCAGAGCAAGAGCATTTATTGGGCTTCTGGAATTGTGTCGATTTGCGGCATTATTTTTGAAGTGCTGTTTGGTGCTCTTGGTTCTTATATTTTAGGAGATGGGGTCAAACAGTATACACTGACCATCTCTCTTTTTTTAACGGGTATGGGAATAGGCGCTTTTATTAGTGAGAAGATTACTAAAAATCTCGTTTTGTCATTTATTTGGATCGAATATAGTATTGGACTGATAGGTGGCTTCTCTGCTTTTTTGCTGTTTGGCGTAACAGCTTATTTACCGGAGGGGACAGATGCTCTTTTTCTTTATGGAATCACACTCATTGTTGGGGCTTTGACAGGGGTAGAACTACCGGTATTAATTCGTAAGGCGAATGAGGTTGGTGTGGCTTTACATAAAAGTACGGCAAAAGTATTGTTTTCTGATTATGCAGGCGGTTTAATTGGAGGGCTATTGTTTTTATTTCTCCTTCGTCCTTACTTTGGACTGGTGAAAACAGCTTTTATTGTGGCAGCTATCAATATTGTGACAGCCATTTGGATCGCTGTTAAATTCCGCAATGAATTAACGAAGTATACTTTTCATATTGGAGCAGGGAGCGTATTTCTTCTTATTATTTTGGCTGGAGTATTATTTGGAGAAGAAGCAGCGTTTCATTTCGAACAAAAGTTGTATAAAGACCCCATTGTTTATTCAGAACAAACAGCTTATCAAAAGATTGTGTTGACGAGAGAAGATGGGGATACGAGGCTATATTTAGATGGACAGCTCCAGTTTAGTTCAGCGGATGAGCATCGCTATCATGAAACACTTGTCCATCCTGCAATGGCAGCTTCTCAACAAAAAGAGCGTATTTTAGTTCTTGGCGGAGGAGATGGTCTAGCTGTTAGAGAGCTATTAAAATATGAAGAAGTCTCTGATATTACGCTCGTTGACCTTGATCCACAAATGGTCGAGTTAGCAAATACCAATCATTTTTTAGTGGATTTGAATGAAGGTGCACTTGAAAACGAAAAAGTGACCATTGTTCATGAAGATGCTTTTCGATTTATGGAGCAAGCAAAGGGGTTTTATGATGTGATTCTTGTTGATCTGCCAGATCCAAACAATGAATCTTTAAATAAGCTGTATACGATGGAGTTTTATTCTTTACTTCGTAATCATTTGTCGCCTGATGGAGCGATGATGGTGCAGGCCACTAGCCCAGTGTTTGCTCCTGAAGTATACTGGACAATTGATCGAACGATTGCTTCTACCGGGTTACAAACAGAAAATCTACATGTAGATATCCCAAGCTTTGGTGGGTGGGGATTCGTGCTTGCTTCTAGGAAACCCATTGATTTAGAAACACTTGAGATTCCAAGCAACACTCGTTATTTAACAACAGATTTACTGCCATCATTGAGTCATTTTGGGAAAGATGAAGATGCACAAATAGAAGGAAAAGATGGGGAATTAGTTAAAATAGAACCGAATACATTAATTCGCCCCAACTTAATTGAAGTGTACGAAAAGTCTTGGAGATATTATTAATGAAAGGGGGCTGACTCTTTAAGAGGCAGCCTTTTTTAAGTTATTTGTTTGTTTCCATAGGGAGTAGTTTCCCAGGATTTAATATATAGTTCGGATCAAGCATATTCTTGATGCTAGTCATAAGAGATAAGGATTCACCATGCTCTTGTTGTTGATATTTCATTTTTCCGATACCGACACCGTGCTCTCCGGTACAGCTTCCGCCTAGGGAAAGGGCAAATTCAACAATTTCCTCATTTAACAAATGAGTTTTGGTGACTTGTTCTTTTATTTCTGGGTTGAATAAAGTAAGTGTATGGAAATTTCCATCGCCGATATGGCCAAGGACCGCTCCATCTAACTCGTGATAGTCAATGCGAGCTCGGGCGTATTCCACCATTTCTGGCAACTTAGAAATTGGCACACACACATCTGTTCCGATTGTTTTCTTTTTCGGGTCACTATGTCGGAATGCATAAGAAAGATCGTGACGTGCTTTCCACAACTGTGCTCTTTTTAGGCTATCTTTTTCGAAAATAAATTCTTGACAGTCTTGTTCCTCACATAGTGCCTGAACAAATTCAGCGTCTGCATGATTGCCAGCTTCATTGCCGTGAAACTCAAGGAACAAGGAAGGTGTTTCCTTAAAAGCAGTGTCGCTATAATGGTTGACTTGTGCGATCGAGCGGGCATCGACAAGCTCCATACGAGCGATTGGAATCCCAGCCCTTAAAATAGACACGGCTGCTTCTACACATTGTTTGACAGAAGAAAAGCAAGCTCGAGCAGCCATAATCGATTCTGGAATCCCATGTAGTTTTAAAGTGATTTCGGTAAAAAGCCCAAGTGTCCCCTCAGAACCTGCAAATAAGCTATTTAAATGGTAGCCGGATGAAGATTTTTTCGCGAGACTACCTGTATGTAAGATGCGTCCATCAGCTAGAACCACTTCTAAGTCTAAAATTTGATCCTTCATGACTCCGTAGCGGACGGCCTGTGTACCACTAGCATTCGTCGCTGTCATTCCACCGATTGTAGCATCCGCCCCGGGATCCACAGGGAAAAATAGTCCATGCTTATTTAACTCTTGGTTTAATTGGAGTCGAGTGATGCCTGGTTGAGCCTTTACAATTAAATCTTCCGGACGTAATTCGATGATGTGGTTCATTTGGGAAAAATCGACGGAAATCCCTTTATGAATGGGAATGGCATGACCTTCAAGACTTGAACCGACACCAAATGGAACAACTGGTATCCGCTTGTCATTGGCATAAGTAAGCAGGCTTTGCACATCTTCCTTTGATGCTGGAAAGAAGACGATATCGGGAAGAACGGGGTCAAAATAAGACTCGTCCTTGCTGTGATGCTCTAAGATCGTTTCATTGATGGATACTTTTTCTTTACCGAATCGTTCTAATAGTTCTTCGTAAATACTCATAAAGCTCTCACTGTTCCTTTCTGTTTCTATCTACAGAATATTGTATACAATTCTTTCCTCGGATTCCATGAGCGTTGGTTGATTTCTCCTTTTTATTTCAATAAAATCGAAATTATTTTAAAATATAGCTATAGATAAGGAAAGAGAGCTGTTTAGAAATGGAAGAGTTATTTGCTTGACTATATCTTTGAAAGATTAAGCGAGTTGCGATAGCTTGTCATTTAGTTCTTTTAATTCTTGCTCCATGTGGATGAGCTGTTCTTCTGTTTTAGAAATTCCTTGTCCGGTTGACTCTAACTTTTCAATATCACCTTGGACTCGGATGTAATCCATTTTCAATTCAGCAATTTTATACTCAAGTTCTGACTTGGTCATTTGTCTTTGCTCCTTTGTGTTTCTTTTATTTTGGCTTTGGTAAACAATGATGTTGATTTTGATTGCTTTCAAATGAGTCAAAAATCAACACTACACTTTAACATAGCCTTTATTTTAGTAGATTAGATAAGGAGTTAGCAAGATTAGTACAAAAGGAGGGTTTGTTTATGTTCGGTTTAACTATTCATCTTCCCGTATGGCAAGCACCGATGGCAGGCGTCACGACCCCGGAGCTAGTAGCAGCTGTCTCAAATGCAGGAGGTCTTGGAAATATTGGGGCTGGCTATTTGTCGGGAGAACAGACAGAGCAATTTATTCATCAAGTGAAAAAATTAACGGATGCTTCATTCGGTATCAATCTGTTCGTTCCAGAACAAGTGGAGGATGCTTCGGAAAAAGTAAAATATGCTCAAAGTGTACTTGCATCCTATCGACAAGAACTAGGGATGGAGCCAGATACGTTAGAAACTATGACAGTCCAGTCTGCTTATTGGGAACAAATTGAAGTGGTGTTAAAAGAGAAAGTGCCGATTTGTTCTTTTACCTTTGGCTTGCCTGAGGAAGAAGTGATTCAGCGTTTGAAAGCGAATGGAACGACCGTCATAGGGACTGCCACCACTGTAGATGAAGCTGTTGCCGTAGAGAATGCAGGGATGGATGCGGTAATTGTCCAGGGAAGTGAAGCAGGTGGCCATCGTGGTAGTTTTCAGGAACCAGAACGCCTAATCGGCCTCATGTCGCTTTTGCCTCAAGTTGTTCAAGAGGTTCAGATTCCAGTCATTGCAGCAGGTGGAATTATGAATGGTCATGGGGTAGCAGCTGCACTTTGTCTTGGTGCCTCAGCTGTTCAAATGGGGACCGCTTTTTTAGTAACAGAAGAGAGTGGAGCTCACCCGCTTCATAAAGAAGTCATTTTGACGGCAAATGAAAAAGATGCTGTACTTACAAAAGCCTTTTCCGGAAAATCGGCAAGAGGCATCGCTAATCGCTTTTTGAACGAGATGCAAGAGCATGAAGCGGGATTACCTCCTTACCCAGTGCAAAACACTCTCACCGCTGAGATTCGAAAGCACGCAGCGAAGCTCAATAAGGTAGATTATTTGTCACTTTGGTCGGGGCAGAGTCCACGCCTTAGCAAACGCCAGACAGCGGAACAGTTAATAAGTCTAATAGAAAAAGAAGTAGAGGAAGCATTGCAAGCAAGTGTGGAGAGACTAAGGGGATGAATATAAAAAAGATCAACCTACGAGTCGGTTGATCTTTTTTTGTATATTTAAGAAAATTGAATAAATTCGAAGGCTAAATTTAAGAAGAAAATAGAGTGAAGAGCGGCGAAGATTAATCCTTGTTTATTTAACTTTTTCATTAATACACGATCCATATCTATCACCTCATTAATTATTTGTAAACTGATTATATAACAATGTCATAAAAAGTTCAAAATATTTTTAATGAATTATCACATTTTTTTAGTTGTTACATAGATCGATTGAGTTATTCAGTCAATCGAAGGGTTGAATTAGTAGAGGAAACAGCAACTGCATCTACATAATCAGTCGCCTAAGAGGAGGAATTAGTCGGGAAAATCAAAAAATCGGTCACTGAATCACCGTAATCAGTCGCGCCAACAAGAAAAACGGTCACGACCACCCAAGCATCAGTCGCCACGCCACCTATGGACCCACACCCTCACAATTTTTTTTGAAATACAAAAAAGAAGGCATCCAAAATGGACACCTTCTTCTCCCTTTACAATATTGGCGAAAGTAATCTAGAGATAGATTCTTTAAATTTAATGACACCGGATCGATTTTGATACTTCTCTTCTGTTAATTCATAAGATAATTCCATGTCTTTTTCAAATATGTTTGCTAGTTTTTGACCTGTGTCATAATCATAGATGAAAGCATTCACTTCAAAATTAAGTTTGAAGCTTCGAACATCAATGTTGGCTGTACCAACAGAACTCAGTTTTTCGTCAACGACAATGGTTTTTGCGTGAATAAAGCCATTATCATAAATATAAATTTTGGCTCCTGCTTTTATGAGTTCACCCGCATTGGAATAAGTCGCCCAATAAACGAACATATGGTCAGGCTTGTTTGGGATCATGATACGCACATCGACTCCGCAAAGCGCGGCGATTTTAAGTGCATCAAGCAAGCTCGCATCTGGGATAAAATAGGGTGATTGAATATAAATCGATTTTTTGGCAGAAGAAATCATTTTAATATAGCCACTTTTAATTTGTTCCCACTCGGAATCCGGGCCGCTTGTGACAATCTGCATAGCGACATCGTTATTGCTAGGTTTTTGCGGGAACAGATGATTGGAATAATCGATGTCATGAGAGTCCGATGCTTGATTCCAGTCTAAAATAAAGCGTGTTTGAATGGAGTGCACGGCTGAACCTTCTATTCGCAAATGAGTGTCACGCCAATAGCCGAATTTAGGGTCTAGTCCAAGGTATTCATCCCCGACATTGAAGCCACCAACATAGCCGATTTTTCCGTCAATAATAACGAGCTTTCTGTGGTTCCGATAATTTAAGCGCAAATTAATTAAGGGAACTCGAGAAGGGAAGAAGACTTCAACGAGTCCACCCGCATCGGTTAATTCTTTAAAATGTTTTTTGAGGACTCCGCGCGAGCCCATTTCATCGTAGAGAATTTTTACTTTGACTCCTTGTTGTGCTTTCTCTGTTAATAGTTTGACGATTTCAGAACCGAGATTGTCGAGTCGCAAAATATAATATTGCAGATGAATATGATCCGTTGCTTGCCGCATATCATTCATTAAAGCATTAAACTTCTCTCTTCCATCTGTATAGATGGTGAGGTCATTATCTTCTGTTAAAACCGCATCGTTATTTTTCAAAAACATGGATACTAAATCTTCATTTTCTTCAGTGTGGGGATTACGAAAGTCGAATTGTCCAAGGTGAATATCTTTCATTTGTTTTTGGATGGTCGCATCAATGCCAACTTTCTTTTTATCATCCCAATCAAACAGTCGCTGTCTACTTAAATTTTGTCCGAAAATTAAATAAAGAATAAATCCGAGTATAGGTATGAAAAATAATACCATTAGCCATGCCCATGTAGCAGACGCGTCTTTTCGTTCTAAAAAAATAACGACAGAAGACAAGAGGATATTTAACAACAACAGAGAGGTTGCTAGCCAACCCCATACATTAATGTCCATAATTGTATCCACCTTTTTTATATCAAATTTTAATGTGGGGTCTCGCCCATAATAGCATATATTATTTTACCAATTTGTAAACAATATTACTATCCACAAAAAATACAATCAGCATAATGGAATAAGGAGTAGAAATTTTTTGGGACATTTTCGAATAAAGCCTACTTGACTTATAGGGATTAGTGGTATAATCTTTTTGATAGATAAAAGGAGGAAGGTAATAATGGACTCAACCTTGATTATTTTAAATGTTATGGCTCTACTTGTGTTAGTAGGCATTTTATATTTCATGCAAAAAAAGCATATGTCATTTTCTAAAAGAGTTTTCACTGCGCTAGGGCTTGGAATTGCCTTTGGTTTCGTCTTACAACTTCTATACGGTTTGGAATCGAAGGTGCTTCTTCAATCTACAGAGTGGTTTAGTATTATTGGTACAGGATATGTGAAGCTGCTTCAAATGGTGGTAATGCCACTAGTGTTTATTTCAATTGTTTCTGCTTTTACAAAGCTGACGATCACAAATAATCTAGGGAAAATTGCCACGCTGATTATCGGACTTTTAGTGGGAACAACAGCAGTAGCCGCTGCCGTAGGAATTGCGACTTCATTGGGCTTTGGCTTAGAAGCTGTACAAATAGAAGGTGGCGAGGCGGAACAAGCTCGTGGCCAAGAGATTGAGCAGAAGTACACAGAGATTGAAGGACAGACATTCCCACAAAAAATTGTGGAATTCTTGCCTGCCAATCCATTCCTTGATCTCACTGGTCAAAGAGAAACATCCACTATCGCTGTTGTGATTTTTGCCGGTTTTATCGGCATGGCCTACTTAGGAGTGAAAAGAAAAGAGCCGGAGCAAGCGGACTTCTTTAAAAAGATCGTTGATGCTTTATATAGTATCGTGATGCGAATTGTTACGATTGTTCTTAGATTAACACCGTATGGCATTTTGGCGATTATGGCTCAAACGGTTGCGACGAGTAATTTTTCAGAGATTGCCAAGCTTGGGGAATTCGTGCTTGCCTCTTATGTTGCACTAGCCATTGTATTTTTGATTCATTTAACGATTTTAGCTTTTGTCGGGCTAAATCCAATCACTTATGTAAAAAAAGTATTTCCTGTGTTGACGTTTGCTTTTACTTCTCGCTCAAGTGCAGGAACTTTACCGCTAAATATTCAAGCGCAGAAAAAAGCATTGGGTGTTCCTGAAGGGATTGCCAATTTTTCTGGATCATTTGGATTATCTATTGGTCAAAATGGCTGTGCCGGGGTGTATCCGGCCATGCTCGCTGTCATGATTGCACCAACTGTAGGCATTGATCCACTTTCGCCGTCTTTTATCGCGACATTGATTGTTGTTGTGGCGGTTAGTTCATTTGGTGTAGCTGGTGTAGGTGGGGGAGCGACATTTGCAGCTATTCTTGTTTTATCAACGATGAATCTTCCAGTGGCTTTAGCTGGGTTATTAATTTCAGTAGAACCTCTCATTGACATGGCGCGTACAGCTGTCAATGTTAGCGGAAGTATGACGGCGGGTGTGGTTACGAGCCGTGTAACGAAAGAGCTAGATACCGATATATATAATAAACAACAAGGTGAAGCAATTTATCATTAACAAAAAAGCCGGAGTGAACTGCCCCCTAATTGTTAGGCACAATCTAACAATTAGGGGTGCAGTTTTTTCTATCTAGAAGGTTAATAAAAATTGAAACCATTCTTTCATATAAAACGTAAAAAAGGGAACAATATTTTTGAAGGAGTGTTGAAACATGGAGAATAATCAACGAGTGTTAAAAATAATTGATCGTCTATCTCTCTTAGGAGTAAAGGTATCTAAAACGAAATCTCGTATTGAAGTGTATAATTCTTTAAAAGAAGCTATTTGTATAAAGCCCTAAACTTGAATAAATCGGTAAATGCTTTAAACGGAATAGGTGTAAAGCCCACAATTAAAATAGCAAGTGCCCCATTAGTCTTCTGCTTTAACAATAGTCTCCTCTTTTATTTTAAAATTCATAAGTGAAATTATAGCATTATTTACATAAGCAAACGAACGGTGAGCAGTATTAAAACAAAAAACAGCCCTACACTGGGGCTGTTTTTTTATGATAAAGCTTTTGATTCCGCTAATGGAAGAGAAGGTTGTTTCGTAAGCGAACCTTCGTTCACTTGCGGCTTTTTTCGCACTTCAACATATTTAATTTGATGGTCTTCCATTTCTTTAATAAGGAATAAATAGCCATTGTACTCAATGATATCTCCTTGAGCTGCTTCGTAATTTTCGGTCAGAATCCATCCGCCAATTGTATCGATATCTTCATCTTCCATATTGAGATTAAGCAGATTGTTTATTTTAGAAATGAGAACTTTCCCATCAATGATAAAATGAGAATCTGTGATTTTTCGAATGAGAGGTACCTCATCAAGATCAAATTCATCTTGAATTTCTCCAACAATCTCTTCAAGAATGTCTTCTATTGTGACTAAACCAGATGTTCCGCCATACTCATCCATTAAGATCGCCATATGGATTCTTTCTTTTTGCAATTTAACGAGCAACTCATGGATGGGAATCGAGTCGATCACTCGAATGGTTGGTCGTACATATTGCTCTAATTGAAGTTGCCCAGTCTCTTTGTTTTTTACATAATCCGTAAGCACTTCTTTAAAGTTGATTAGACCAATAATATGATCCTTATCTCCATCTATGATCGGATAGCGAGTGAACCTTTCTTCACTAACGATATCAATAAAGGAATCGATCGTTTCATCCTTTGAAAGAGTGACCATTTCTGTGCGTGGAACCATAATTTCCTTAGCAATTCGATCGTCAAATTCAAAAATTTTATTCACGTATTTAAATTCAGAGGGGTTAATTTCCCCGCTTTTTAAGCTTTCTGATAAAATGATACGCAATTCCTCTTCAGAATGAGCGATGTCGCCTTCTGAAACAGGTTTTAAGCCGAATAGACCAGTGATGATACGAGCGGAGCCATTCAGTATCCAAATAAAAGGATACATCGCTTTGTAAAAAAAGATTAATGGCTGTGCCACAGCTAAAGTCATTGCTTCCGCTTTTTGGATGGCTAACGTTTTCGGAGCTAGTTCACCAATCACGACATGAAGAAAGGTAATGGTGGTAAAGGCAGCTCCAATAGTAATAGCGTGAGAGAGTGAGTTTGGAATATTTAGTATTTCCATGAGTGGATATAAGAGGCCAGCAACGGCAGGTTCTCCAATCCAGCCAAGGGCTAAAGCAGTGATAGTAATACCGAGCTGACAAGCAGATAAGTATTCATCAAGTCCCATGAGCACTTTTTTAGCGGCCATGGCTCGTGGATGTCCTTCTTCGATTAGCTGGTTAATACGAGAGCTGCGAACTTTGACAATAGCGAACTCCGAAACAACAAAAAATGCAGTTAAAGCAATAAGGATGACGACGAGCACCAGGTTAAATATGTCCAAGTAAATTCCTCATCCCATTAAACAATGGGAAAGGAGTCACCTCCTGTAAAATAAAGTTACCTGATTACACAAATCAATCTTCATTTACTTTCCTTCTGCTCTTTGTTAAAAAGAGAAGGATTATGGGAGAAGTTATGTTGAACGATCACTGTCCCATCGAATCACCCCTTATCACTTGTAAGCTGGATTCTCTTTATTATATTAAAGACAGATTATTCAGTCAAATAGACAATGCTACATTATATGATTGTTTTTATATTGATATGTTCTGAGAGAGCCTATCACATTAACTGCTGTAAAAACCATGAAGCGATCGTGAAATAAATAATTAACGATAAAATATCATTAATCGTTGTAATGAGTGGACCAGATGCTACAGCAGGGTCAATCTTTAATTTGTATAGGATCAAAGGAATCACTGTGCCAGCAAGTGTTCCGATAATTAATGTAAGCAGTAAGGATGAACCAACAACGATTCCTAGAATAGCACTTCCTTGCCAAATGAACGCAATAAAGAAGATGAGCACACTACAAATGGTTCCGATAATTAAACCAACACCAAACTCCCGAGCAACAAGGCTCAATACCGTTTTCATATCGATATCACGTGAAGCAAGTCCTCGGACAACAACTGCAAGTGACTGAGTTCCAGTATTTCCCGTCATTCCAGCAATCATCGGCATGAAAAAGGTGAGCGCGACTACTTGTTGTAATGTTTCTTCATATCCGGAAATAATACTGCCGGATACAAGGCCGATAAATAAAAGCAAAATCAGCCATGGAAGACGGCGGAAAGCAGCTACTCCTGCTTTTGTATCGAAATCAATCGATTTACCTGTGGCGGATAACTTTTCAATATCTTCGTTTGCTTCTTGAATGACAACGTCGAGAATATCATCAAATGTAACAATCCCAACTAAAGCGCCTTCTTCGTCAACTACTGGAATAGCAAGAAAGTCGTACCGTTCGATTAATCGGGCGATTTCCTCCTGATCTGTATAGACAGAAACAGAAATGACGCGAGCGTACATGATATCCTGTACTTTTTCATCAATATCTGCTATTAACAAGTCGCGGTAAGAAACAACGCCAACAAGCTTGTTTTCATTGTTTATGACATATAAATAGTTGATTGTTTCAGCGTATTCAGCAAATGACTTTAGTTTAGCTACTGCTTCACGAACGGTGAAGGAGTCTCTGATCCACACAAAGCGGTTCGTCATTAATCGACCAGCTGTTTCAGGTGGATAAGTCATCATGTTTTCAATGATGGTTGATTCTTCTTTTTTCATTCCTGCAAGAAATGTTTTAATGTTTTCTGGGGACATATCATCAAGTAAAGAGGCAAGGTCGTCATTGTCCATGTCGTCTAGAACTTTTCGAGACCGCTCTTTCCCTACTTTCTTTAACACAGCCATTTGCTCGTCGTTGTCTAGCTCCTGAATCATATCGGTCAAGACTGGTATGCTAAGCTGTAATAAGAAACGAGTTTGATGTTTTTCAGGTAAGTTTGTGTATATCGTTGCCATATCGTACGGGTGCAATTCATCTAATAATTTCTGCAACTCAACTTTTTTTCCATCTTTCAAAGCTTTTATGATCAGCAAAGTCATTTGATCTTCCGTTAAATTTTGCGTCATATGTATCCCCTCCTTGGTGAAAACAGCAAATCAGTATCTATTATAAAACGAAAAGGTAAAAAAAGTGAAAAGAATATGAAAATAATCTGATTTTTGGATACGTGTTTTCGATTTAATTTGCTAAAATAGATAGTATAACAAAATGATGCGGGGAACGTCATGTAATTTGGGATGATGCGGAGGTAATGATATATATGAAAGGCCAAGGGAATATGAAAGAATTAATCTATGTGCATTTAAATACATCGCATCAGTATACAATTTCTTATGGGATTGATTTTATTGAGTTTGCGCGTAGTCTTCCGAGAGAGCTGAATCACCTTCTTCTATTAAAACATCGCTTTGATGGAGCGGACTTTAATATGCACTCAAGGCTCGATTTCGTAGATGCAGAAGATGTAAGTAAGCTGTTAAAAGAGCCGATTGCGGAATATGGTGATTTTTGCTGGATTGATTTTGAAGAAATGGATGGATTAAATGAGCTAGAGGGTCAGGAAATTGCTGAATTGCTTTATTTAGGTCATTGTAAAGATCATTTACGTGTTCCATTTTACAGTAAGTTAGGTAATCGTTATGCCTATCTTTCTCGTGATGATCAGTGGTTTAATAAAACATATTATCGAAATATGTCTGATTTTTATTTCATGTTAGGTCGAGCTATTTCTTTAAAGCTAGGGCACTTTAGAAGTGAACGCTCCTTTTTTGCTTTAAGAAAAGGTACTCCATTTCCTCCGATCCCCAAAGAAATGATTGCTTCCTTTGGAGATAAAATGAAGGAAGGAATGGTGGTGTCGTTAGCGAAGACGATTCAGAGTCGAACGAGAATTGATATTCCGGTGTGGGTCGTTGGGGACTATATTAATATGGATGAGATGTTTGACGATTATAAGATCAATTTTCGAAACGAGCCAGATGGTCATTTCGAATTTGATAAAAAGGCGCATGAGTGGAGTGTTTATTTCTAAACAAAATCCCCGGATCAATCATAGTATCCGGGGATTTTGTTATGCGCTTTTATTCAGTTTATCAACAATTGCTGTAATCGCACCGTCTCCAGTGACATTACAAGCTGTACCAAAACTATCTTGAGCTAGATATAGAGCAATCATTAAAGAGATCATAGTCGAGTCAAAACCAAGCATTGAGCCAAGTAGTCCAGTGGCAGCCATTACAGCACCACCTGGAACACCTGGAGCTGCAATCATTGTGATCCCTAGCATTAAAATGAATGGTAACATAGTGCTAAATGTGTAGGTTTGTCCTTGAATCAGCATAACAGCCATGGCACAACTGACGAGTGTAATCGTGCTTCCAGAAAGGTGAATCGTTGCTAGTAATGGAACAGAAAAGTCAGCGATTTGCTCTTTTACCCCGATTTTTTTCGAACGTTCGAGTGTCACTGGGATAGCTGAAGCAGAAGATTGTGTACCCAGTGCTGTAAAGTAAGCAGGAGCCATCGTTTTGACCATCTTGAATGGGTTTTGCTTTCTTAATGTGCCAGCAATAGAGTACTGAACGAATAAATAAATAATATGAAGAATAATAATCATGATAAATACTTTTGCAAAGACGCTCATAATTGCGCTAACTTGTCCACCTTGAGTCATATTAGCAAAAATACCGAAAATATGAATAGGTAAAAGTGGAATAATGGCTTTTTCAATGATTAATTCGACAATTGAGCGAAACTCATTCATCGCATGTGCTAATGTGTTGCCTTTTATTGCAGCAATGCCGAGTCCAAGCAGAAAAGCAAGTAAAAGAGCCGTCATAATATCCATAATAGGTGGCATTTCTACGACGAAATAACCTTCTAATAGAGCTTTTGATGGATCACTAAAAGCTTGTGAAGCTTGATTAGTCAACATCATAGGGTAGACAGTTTGGGCTGTGAAGAAGGCAAGTAATCCTGCTCCAATTGTTGAAAGATAGGCAATAGCTGTTGTCATCCCTAACAATTTACCAGCCCCTTTGCCAATTGCTCCAATTCCAGGCGCGATAAAGCCGATGATGATGAGTGGAATAACAAAATTTAAGAAATTCCCAAATAATCCGTTGAACGTAGCAAACACTCTTATGAACCAGTCAGGAGCTAAGGTGCCTGCAATGATACCTGCCGCAATCGCTAAAATAATTTTAGGCAGTAAACCAAAGCGTTTCATGTTGTGTCCTCCCGAAGAATACATTTGTTTTTGATAAGTGGATTATACATGGCTTTGAGAAGAAAGTTAATAGGTAAATAATATAAAAGATAATTCGGAAAAATTACGCTTGCACTCGCGAATTTGGTGGTTTTTAAATGAGTGGAAGGTTGATTACAAGATAATAGAGAGAATAGTATTAGGGAATTATTGTTTTTCTTTAATGAAAGCATGGTAAAATAGAAAACAAGGAAGTTCTTTTATATATTTATCAGGAGGTTACTATGAGAACAAAATTATGTTTATTATATGGAGGCAAATCCGCTGAACATCAGGTGTCGTTACATACGGCAAAGGCAGTGATAGGCGCCCTCGATTTAAATAAATTTAATATTTACCCAATATATATAACAATTGATGGTACTTGGATTGAAGGAGAGCAGTTAACCGCTCCAGTAGAGGATATTTCCGCTTTGCAATTTTCTAAAGGAGAAACATCTGCTGTTATCACAAACAGTCTGTCTTCTAGAAAATATGATGTGATCTTCCCACTTTTGCACGGACCAAACGGGGAAGATGGAACGATACAAGGATTGCTTGAAGCTATGAACCTTCCTTATGTTGGGAATGGTGTGTTGTCATCTTCAGCAGGCATGGATAAAGTCATTATGAAAAATATTTTTGCACAAGCGGGGCTCCCACAAGTCAATTATGTGTGGTTTATTCGTAAAGTATGGCAAGAAAATAAAGAGGCTGCTTATGAGCAAGTTGAGCAGGAACTTGGTTATCCATGCTTTGTAAAACCTGCTAATTTAGGATCAAGCGTTGGAATTAGTAAATGTACAAATCGTAATGAACTCGATCAAGCGTTTGAAGAAGCTTTTCAATTTGACCGCAAAATTATTATTGAAGAAGGGGTCGTTGCTCGCGAGGTGGAAGTTGGAGTACTTGGCAATGATGATCCTCAATGCTCAGTCATCGGAGAAATTGTGCCGAAAAAAGACTTCTATGATTACAAGGCGAAATATGAAGATGGAAATACAGCTTTGATTATCCCTGCCGAAATGCCAGAAGATATTCAAAAACAAATGAAGGAAATGGCGATTACTTCCTTCCGTTCTTTGGATTGTTCTGGTCTTGTTAGGGCAGACTTCTTCTTAAAGGAAAATGGAGAATTGCTCATCAATGAAGTAAATACAATGCCAGGTTTTACTCCTTTTAGTATGTTTCCGCTGCTATGGAAACATACAGGAGTTGAGTACCCTCAGCTGATCGAGAAATTGATTGAACTTGCTATAGAACGATATACAGAGAAACAGCAAATTAAATATACTTTTTAAAGGTGGACATTCATTTCATGATTCGAAAGACCATAGAACAACTGTTGAATATGATGAAAGTGGAAAATGACCCGACACTTTTTAAAGACCGGGTGATTGAAGGGGTGGCAATTGACTCACGGAAAGCAGTCAATGGTCAGTTATTTGTACCGTTCAAAGGTGAGCATACTGACGGCCATAAATATGTAAGGCAAGCAATTGAACAAGGAGCGGGTGCAGCTTTGTGGCAAAAGGATGTGCCCAATCCACCTGAGGGTTTGCCCATTCTTATTGTAGAAGATACGCTGATTGCTCTTCAGCAGTTAGCGAAAGCTTATCGCAATGAACTTTCGATTAAAGTAGTCGGCATTACAGGAAGCAATGGGAAAACAACAACAAAGGATATGATCACGAGCCTTTTATCATTAAAATATAAAGTACAAAAAACAGAAGGTAACTATAACAATCATATTGGTCTTCCTTTAACAATTTTGTCATTAAGTCACGAAACCGAAATTGCTGTTCTAGAGATGGGGATGAGCAGTAAAGGTGAAATTGAGTTATTAACGAAGTTAGCTGCTCCAGATGTCGCTGTGATTACAAATATTGGTGAATCTCATTTGCAAGATCTTGGTTCAAGAGAAGCAATTGCTGAGGCGAAGTTGGAAATTGTAAGTGGATTATCGGAAAGCGGATGCTTGATTTACTATGGAGATGAGCCGCTGTTAAAAGAATCTATAGAGAACATGGAGACTCTTCAGACGAAAACATTTGGCTTTGAAGAAAGCGATGATTTATACCCGCTAACAGTTGAAGCATTACAAACAGGTAACCGCTTTATGATCAATGCAGCTCCAGGCATCGAGTTTGTTTTGCCGGTCCTTGGTCGTCATAATGTATCGAATGCGATGGCTGCTATGCTCGTTGCACACGAAATGGGTATTGATTATAAAGAAATGCAAGCTGGTTTAGAGTCTGTTGAATTAACAAAGATGCGAATGGAGTGGGTCGAGGGCGTTCGTGGGGTGAAACTCATTAATGATACGTATAATGCTAGTCCAACTTCAATGAAGGCTGCTATTGAACTAACAGCACAAATGCCTGATTTTGAAAAGAAAATATTAGTTCTTGGTGATATGTTAGAACTTGGCTTAGATGAGGAGCTGTTTCACTATCAAGTAGGTCAAACGGTAGATGGAGAAGCAATTAATTATCTCTTTACATTTGGACGGTTAGGTCAATTCATCGCAGCTGGTGCGAAAAATTCGCTCGGTGAAGATCGTATTTTTGCTTTTACCGATAAGCAAGAGTTAATTGAGAAATTATCATCTATTCTTATAGGCGGAGAGTTAATTACAGTCAAGGCATCAAGAGGAATGAAGCTAGAGGAAGTTGTTGAAGCTTTGGCTAGCGAGTGAATGGAAAAACATCGAGGTAAGAAAGCTTCCTCGATGTTTTTGGTTCATCCACTTAAACGGAAACTTATCACACCTTATTATGATGTAGCATTGTATGAATAAAAGCTGTTTATTTAACCACAATAATGATGAACGAACAAAAAGAACAGGTGAGAATATGATCGGTTGTTTATGTATTCATGGCTTTACTGGTTCCCCTTATGAAGTAGAACCACTCGTGAATTACTTAAAAGAGAAGACGGATTGGAAAATTGTTGCGCCTACTTTGCCTGGTCATGGAGAGACGCTTAGTTTAAAAGGTGTGACTTATCAACAATGGCTTGAGCATGCAGAGAAAGAATTACAAATGCTTTTATCTCAGTGCGAACAAGTGTATATTGTTGGTTTTTCAATGGGTGGACTTATTTCAGTGTATTTAGCAGAAAGATATCCGGTAGAAAAGCTTATATTATTGAGCGCAGCTGCCAAATATATTAATGTCAGGCAATTGATTACCGATATATGTGAGATGCTGAAGGATGCCAAAAATGGTCAATTGCTCAAAAATGAGTTGTTTTTACGTTATAAAGGTAAAGTATTTTCTACGCCGTTGTCAGCCACGCAACAATTTAGGAAAATGGTCAAGCAGGTCACACCACTTATTGAAAAAATTAACGTGCCTACCTTCATCGCACAAGGTCTTGCTGATGGAATCGTACCTCCAAAAAGTGCTGATTTTATTTATCAAAAGATTTCTTCCACCGACAAAGAGATTTATTATTCAAAAACAGCTAAGCATCATATTTGTCATACAGGTGACAAAGAAGAATTGTTTAATAAGATCTTTACTTTTTTAAATAGAAGTAGTAAAGTTAGTTAAATATCCATTGAAATTGATTAATGCAGATGGTATGATGACAATAACTCTTACTCTTCTCATGAAGAGTATTTTTTGTGTGATACGGTAGCTGAAATAGAAGGAGAAGAAAACTATTGACGAAATTTAAAGATTTGAATTTAAGTGAAGCCACTTTAAAGGCTATTGATAAAATGGGATTTGAAGAAGCAACACCTATCCAAGCGGCGACGATTCCAGTAGGACTTGAAGGTAGAGATATTATCGGTCAAGCTCAAACAGGTACAGGTAAAACGACGGCTTTTGGTATTCCAATGATCGAAAAAATCGATACACATAACAATTCGATCCAAGGTTTAATTATTGCTCCTACACGAGAACTAGCGATTCAAGTTTCTGAAGAGCTATACAAGATCGGTGGAGGCAAGCGCGTAGGTATTTTAGCAGTATATGGTGGACAAGATATTCAACGTCAAATTCGTGCGTTGAAAAAACGTCCACATATTATCGTAGGTACACCTGGACGGATTTTAGATCATATTAATCGCAAGACGTTAAAGTTAGATCATTTGCAAACTCTAGTATTAGATGAAGCGGATGAAATGTTAAATATGGGCTTCATTCAAGATATTGAAGCTATTCTTTCTCACGTGCCAACTGAACGTCAAACATTGTTGTTCTCGGCAACAATGCCTAAGCAAATCCGTGCGATAGCTGAAAGATTTATGAATGAACCTGAAACGATTCGTGTGAAAATGAAAGAAATGACGGTTTCAAACATTGATCAATACTTTGTCAAAGTACAACAACGTGATAAATTCGACGTACTTTCCCGTTTGATTGATGTTCATTCTCCAGAACTGGCAATCATTTTCGGCAGAACGAAGCGACGCGTAGATGAATTAGCGAATGCTTTAAGTCTTCGTGGTTATCAAGCAGAAGGTATCCATGGTGATTTAAGCCAAGCTAAGCGTTTAACAGTATTGAAGCGTTTTAAAGAAGGAAAAATCGATGTTCTTGTAGCGACAGACGTAGCGGCTCGCGGCTTAGATATTTCTGGCGTTACACATGTATATAATTATGATATCCCTCAAGACCCAGAAAGTTATGTACACCGCATTGGTCGTACAGGACGTGCTGGAAAAGAAGGAATGGCTGTTACTTTTGTTGAACCAAGAGAAATGAGCTATTTAAAAGAAGTAGAAAGAACAACGAAGAAACGCATGACACCAATGACAGCCCCTACTTGGGATGATGCACTAATCGGTCAACAGCGTGCAGCAGTAACTGAATTGGAAGAAAGTGTAGCTAAAAACGATCTTTCACAATACAAAACATTTGCGAAAGATCTTCTAGATCAATATGATGCTGAGCAACTAGTAGCTGCTGCACTTAAATTAATTACGAAAGAACCAGATCGTACACCGGTACGCATTACAAGTGAAGCGTCTCTTCCTCAAAAGAGAGATAGCTTCCGTTCGAAAAATGCGAACCCTAGAAAATCCAACGGTAATCGTCAAGGAAACCGTTCATCTAGCAACAATCGTTCTTACAATAGAGACCGCAAAAATACAAGAAGAAAATTTTCTTCTCAATAATATTTGACAAAAAGCACAGGGTATTCCTGTGCTTTTTTTTACCATAAATGAAACTTTTGTTCGAACATAACCGTTAAATAGTAAAAAGCAAAAAAGGTCGTGAGTGGTAGATGATAGAACCTAGAAAGAGAATCTCGAAAAAAGCTCTGACAGTATGGAGAATATCAGGAATAATCAATACACTAATTGTTTGGTTGTTGTTGATTGGAGGCGGAGTGTTCACCTTTATGAAAGATGGTCCGTTATGGGTGATAGGAGTATTAGTTTTAACAGGAGTGTTGACGATCTATCTTTGCGTTTATCTCCTGCCGAAGTTGCGCTGGAACCGTTGGAGATATGATGTGAGAGAGCAGGAAATTGAATTGCAACATGGAGTGGTGATCACTCGACGAACGTTAATTCCGATGATTCGTGTGCAGCATGTTGATACAGAACAAGGCCCTATTTTAAGAAAGTATGGCTTAGCGGGGATCACAATTTCAACAGCAGCAACCATTCATGAAATTCCAGCTGTTGAGATGGAGGAAGCGGAAGAAATGCGGAAAATGATTTCTGCTTTGGCAAGGGTGGCGACAGAAGATGTCTAAACCGAAACGACTTCATCCGATCGCAGCCGTATCGAATGTTTTGAAGGAATTAAAAAGTATTTTTTTACCATTAATTATCATTTTTTTTGTGAATAATAAGCCAAAAACCGAAATTTGGGACTATCTCCCAATGATCGGGGTGGGTGTGTTAATTTTATTTTTATTTGTAAGTGGAGTGGTTAAATGGCTGCGCTTTACTTATTGGGTAGAAGAAGGGGAATTAAGAATTGAACACGGTCTTTTTGTCAAAAAAAAGCGTTACATACCGATGGAGCGTATTCAAAGTCTAGATATCTCAGAAGGAATTCTGCAGCAGATGTTTGGTTTAGTGAAGTTGACCATTGAAACGGCTGGCTCTAGTGACCCGATGAAGTCTGAAGCGGAACTAACCGCTATCACAAAAGAAGAGGCCACTGCTCTGAAAGAAATCATTAGCCGTGAGAAAAACAGATCAAGTGATGAAGTAGAACAACAGGATGAAATGGAAGAAGTACAGGAAACAGCCGCAGTGGTTTATAAGGCAAATTTATCGGAACTGCTATTATTAGCAGCTACTTCTGGCGGTGTAGGGGTAGTGATTTCTGCTGTGGTCGCTTTCTTGTCTCAGTTTGATGAACTGATCCCTTATGAAAAAATATTTGAAGAGGCTTCTCGTTTTATTGAATATGGAGTGGTCTTCGTTTCTATTGTTGTGTGTATTGTTTTATTTATTGCCTGGATCATTTCTGTTGTTTTAACTTTGTTAAAGTATCATGACTTTACATTAGAAATGAATGATGAACATATTGTGATTCAAAGAGGACTGCTTGAAAAACGACAAATAACAATCCCTTTCAGTCGTATTCAGGGCATCACAATTGTAGAAAACCCTCTTCGTCAGCTTGCTGGCTATTGTTCCGTTCAGCTTGAAAGTGCGGGAGGAGCAGCTCCTACTGAAGAAAGTGCCCGCATCATTTTGCTTCCGATGATCAAAAAAAAATCTGCCCTTTATTTGTTGAAGGATATTTTCCCGAATTACTCTTTCACTGATCAATTTTGTTCAGCTCCAAAACAAGCTGTGAGAAGATATGTCTTGAGAAAAAGTTATTATGTCATCTTGCCAATCATGGGAGTGAGTTGGTATTTCTGGCCCGACGGTTTATGGTCTAGTGCATTGTTATTGCTTGCTGTAGCTTATGGAGTGAGTTGTTATCGAGCAGCTGGATGGCTATTAATTGAAGATCAGTTAACGATTCGGTATCGGCGTTTGAGCAGATGTACGGTAATGATGAAGAAGTCGTACATACAATCGGTAGACCTCACTCAAACACCTTGGCAAAAAAAGAAGAAGTTAGCCACTTTTTCCGCTGTGATCAAAAGTGGAGCTGCAGGGAAAAAAGCTAAAATGATAGATGCGTCAATAGCTGATGCACAGAGTGTGTATCAATGGTATAAAAGAGACAATAAAAAATAAATGTAGGTGAAGAAATGATACAAGGAATCGGTATGGATATTGTGGAGATATCACGAATTCAACAACTTATAGAAAGACAGCCGAAATTTCTTGAGCGAATATTAACAGTAGCTGAACGAGAAGTGTTTGAAAGCCGGAGTGGCCAACGAAAATTTGAATACGCAGCTGGTCGCTTTGCTGCTAAAGAGGCTTTTGCTAAAGCATATGGGACGGGGATAGGTAAGGAGCTATCCTTTCAAACCATCGAGACAGCCACTGACCATCGAGGAAAACCATATATTAAGACACCGTTTTCTGAAGGTGTTCATTTATCTATTACACATAGTAGGGAGTTTGCTGCTGCCCAAGTGGTTATTGAAAAATAGACAATCTCATTTCCTTCCTTTCGCAACAATCATAATCTGAATGGTTGTCTCATATATTTTAGTGCGAAAGGGGTTGTGAAACCATGAGGAATAGAAGGCTAGTTTGGCTTATGTGCTTGTTTGCTTTAGTCATTCTTTCAGCCTGTGGGGCAAAATCAAAAGAGGAGGTAACGGCAGACTTAAACGAAAAAGCGGAAGAAGTGGTCGGTTATAAAGCGAAGGCGAAAATGACTTTGCAAGCTGGGGAAGAAAAACAAATATACAATGTGGACATTTGGAATCGAGAACACCAGTTTTACCGAGTGGCATTATCGACTGATAAAAAGGATCAAAGTCAAATGATTTTAAAAAATGAAACAGGTGTTTATGTATTAACTCCGGCATTGAATAAAAGTTTCAAATTCCAAAGTGATTGGCCGAGAAATAGTAGTCAAGCTTATTTGTACGAGTCGTTAGTGAAAGATATTCTAGCAGATAAAGAGGCTACCTTTAAAGAAACAGATCAGCATTTCGTATTTGAAACAAAAACTAGGTATCCAAACAGTCATATGTTACCTTTTCAAGAAATCAGGTTTAAAAAGAAGGATTTAACCCCTGTCTCTGTTAAAGTCATGGATCCTGATCGCAAACCACTCGTCGTTGTAGAATTTTCAAAGATGGAGTTTGATGCGAAAATCGACAAAGAATCTTTTGATGTTAAGAAGAACATGACAGGTGCACAGTTAGAAATGCCGGTAATCGCTCAACCAGAAAATAAAGAGTTAGCCGTTCATTATCCTGATGGAGAAATTACAGGAAGCAGCCTATTAGAAGAAAATGAGATAGTGACATCGAATGGTACAAGGGTTGTTCTTACGTATGGGGGAGATAAATCTTTCACTATTGTTCAGGAAAAAGCAGAAGTGCTTCCAACTGCTTCGATGCAAGTTAATGCAGTGAATGGAGAAGTAGTAGACCTTGGAAGCTCCTTTGGTGTAGCATCCGATCATTCTCTCTCTTGGTCATATCAAGGTGTAGACTTCATGTTGGCTTCTAAAGATCTATCAAAAGGTGAAATGATTGAAGTAGCACGCTCGATGAAAATGGCAATGGAGAAATAAATAATGAGGCAAATCCTAAAAAACATGGAAGGCCAGCTATGGGAAGGAACGGAGTCAGCGTTCCTTTTTTCTTTGTCTAGCTGCAGGCCCCAGCGACTAGTGGATTTCCACAATCCTCCTTGCGATAAGTCAACATCGATTCATCGGCGTTCATCGTGTTGTCTAGCTTCGCCAACTAGCCGCTCGAGGGTCATAAGCCAAACATCCTGCGGAAGGAAAAAACGCCTTCCTACGGATGTTCGTCTTATGCTTGTCGCGGCTGAACAAGTTGGCTCCGCATTTCGCTTTCCTTTATCTCGTGCGGATCGCTCCAATCCATACGTCGCTAAACGGCGCCTTCCGCTTTTCGATTGTCCAGCTACAGCGACCAGACTCTCGGACATAAGCCACCCAGCCTGTGTGGCAAAGAACGCCACTTCGGCAGTTCGTCTTATGTCGGTCGAGTCTAAACGGTCGTTTCCGCTTTTCGTTGTTGTCTAGCTCCGTCTCCTAGCCACTCGAGTCAAATAACCTGCCGCTTACAAGGTTGTCGCCTTTTCAGCGTCAGAACATTTGCTTGTCGTGTTTGAACAGTCGACTTCGCTTTTCGGTGTTGACATGGGTGGGTTTATGTTTAAAATTAAGAATTGTATAAAATCGTGAACAAACATCGGAAAGAAGGAGACGTCGAGTGGGGACTGATAGGGGCTTTTATCGAGATACTTGGGCAGAAATAAATTTGGATCATATTGACTATAATGTGAAAGAGGCGTTAAAGTTGCTTCCTGCGAGTGAACAGTTGTTTGCAGTTGTGAAAGCAAATGCATATGGTCATGGGGATGTACCAGTGGCTGAGGCGGCTGTTCGAGCAGGGGCTCATGGTTTAACTGTTGCCTTTTTGGATGAAGCTTTATCTTTAACAAAATCAAAGATGAAAGTACCAATTTTGGTGTTAGGGGCTAGTAGACCGGCTGATGCTGCTTTGGCAGCTGAACATAATATTTCACTGACTGTTTATCAATTAGAATGGCTTCAAGAAGCAGAGAAGCATTTATCTAGTGATCAAGTATTAAAAGTTCATATTAAATGTGATACAGGTATGGGGAGACTAGGAGTGAAAACGGTCGAGGGGTTGCAAGGGATGGTCTCTTTTATTCATCAATCACCTCGGTTTACATTTGAAGGTATCTTTACACACTTTGCAACGGCTGATGAGCTTGATACAACGTATTTTGATCAACAATTAGCTTGTTTTAATGCAATGGTTGAATCATTGGAGGAAAAGCCGCCTTACATTCATTGTGCCAACAGCGCCACTACTTTACGGTGTGAAAAAGCTTATTTTAATACGGTTCGTTTAGGAATTTCTATGTATGGCTTATCCCCTTCGAAAGAAATGAAAACCGTTTTACCTTTTTCTTTAAAGCAAGCTTTCTCTCTTCACACTAAAATTGTCCATATAAAAAAAATCCAAAAAGGCGAAAAAGTAAGCTATGGTGCTACGTATGAAGCGCAAGAGGAAGAATGGATTGCCACTTTGCCTATCGGCTATGCAGACGGTTGGATTAGGAAGCTTCAAGGTCAACATATGCTTGTAGAAGGGGAGAGAGTTCCGATTGTGGGACGGATTTGTATGGATCAATGTATGATTCGATTGTCTAGCGAAAAGCCTCTAGGTACGATTGTTACTCTAATTGGTAAACAAGGAAATGAAGAAATTTCCATGGATGAAATTGCTGATCAATTGGAGACAATTAACTATGAAGTGCCTTGTGTGATTACCGCGCGTGTGCCAAGAGTATATAGACAACAGGGGAAGGTTGTTCAAGTAATTAATCCATTACTAGGATAACATTTTGTGTGTAGGTTACAGGAGGATTGAGAAGTTTCGAGGAATTTCTGCATTTGTTTTAAGAAATTAGCAGGAATTTGGATTTCGTCTTCCATCGAGGATGAAAAAATGTTATTATAAAGTTGGCAGTTAAGGAGACGGGTGTAGTGATTGGTGGAGGTGTAGTTCGTGTCTGAATCTAGCGCAACAACAGAGGTGTCTATTCGCTTACCGCAACAATTTGTGAAAGAATTAGACAGTTTTGCAGAGCAAGAAAATATTAACCGCAGTGAGTTTATCTACAGAGCAACGAAAATGTATCTTCGTGAGAGAAAGAAGCGTCAAATCACAGAATCGATGAGACGTGGTTACATGGAAATGGCGAAGATCAACTTAGCTATTGCCTCTGAAGCGATGCAAGCGGAGTATGAAGCAGGCAATACTGTAGAACGTTTAGTAAGTGGAGGATAATCCGTGTGATAGTTAAACGTGGTGACGTATATTTCGCAGACCTGTCCCCTGTTGTTGGTTCAGAGCAAGGCGGAATGAGGCCTGTGCTAGTGGTTCAAAACGACATTGGGAATCGGTTCAGTCCCACTATTATTGTTGCTGCTATAACAGCGCAAATTCAAAAAGCTAAGTTGCCTACACATGTTGAAATTGACGCAAAGCGTTATGGCTTTGAACGAGATTCCGTTATTCTTCTCGAACAAATTCGAACGATCGATAAACAAAGATTAACGGACAAAATTACTCAGCTTGATGAAGAAATGATGGAAAAAGTAGATGATGCCTTGCAAATTAGTTTAGGCCTTATTCAATTTTAGAAAGACGTTTACTAGAGTAGTCTAGTAAGCGTCTTATTTTTTTGTAGAAGGTTAACATACTTGTTCTGCTTTTTAGAGGTGGTAATGGTAAGAAGGCTTCTGCTTTTTAATTAGT
Source organism: Bacillus sp. FJAT-52991 (assembly GCF_037201805.1). Lineage (GTDB taxonomy): Bacteria > Bacillota > Bacilli > Bacillales > Domibacillaceae > Bacillus_CE > Bacillus_CE kandeliae. Next base: position 407,351 of record NZ_CP147404.1, read on the forward strand.
CCAATAAACATTATAATAATATTTAGTATGAAATGCGTGGTAGAGGGGTTGTCATTGATTTTATTGATTCTTTCATCGTGAAAGTCCTTGGAGATGTCATTAGCGTATCTAAGCTGATGGGAGTAAAAGTAGTTGTTACAGGTATTCAGCCTGCTGTTGCTATTATCTTAATTGAATTAGGGATTCGTCTCGAAGATATCTTGACCGCTCTTGATTTAGAAAAAGGTTTGGAGAAACTTCAACAGGAATTGGAGGACTAATCTATGGATTCTAGCGTCAAGATTATAAGTGAATGGGACATTGTAACGGCAAGACAGCTCGGGAGAAATATGGCCAAAGCTCTTGGCTTTGGTACAGTAGATCAAGCTCGAATTACAACTGCAATTAGTGAGCTAGCCCGAAATATTTATTTGTATGCAGGAGAAGGGGATGTTCGGATAGAAAAAACAGAAGCAGTGGGCAAAGTTGGTTTAGTGATTATATCAAATGATCAAGGGCCTGGAATTACGGATATTCGAAAAGTGATGGAGGATGGATTTTCCACCTCAGGAGGGCTTGGAGCTGGTTTGCCAGGTGTGAAACGACTGATGGATGAATTTTTAATTGAGTCAAATCCAGGAGAAGGAACGTTAATTAAAGCAATCAAGTGGCTCCGTTAGGAGGGCAAACATGGAGTTTAAAGAAAGCATTCAGGAAAAATATAAAGAGATTCTAGAAAGCTATATAAAAGAACAAGATGAACATGCTCTATACTTAAGTCAAAAATTCAGCAGACAGGCGATCAAACATAAAATATCCCCTGAAGAAATGATCAGCATTCATAAAACAGCCATAATGGAGTTAGAGTCTAACATTCCTCAGCCTGTTCTTCTCGCTTTCGATATCCTGTTAGAGGTTATGATTAGCTACGGTTTAGCTTATCGAGAACATCAAAGTTTGCGCACTTTTCAGCAAGAGTTACAGAGTGAAATTGAAGTGGCCGCTAGTATGCAACAAACATTATTAGGTACGCAAATTCCTGCCGTCGCTGCCCTAAATATTGGTGCTATTAGTGTGCCTGCCCGACAAATGAGTGGAGATTATTATCATTTTGTTCATGATGAAAATCATACGGTCAGCGTAGCAATAGCAGATATTATTGGAAAAGGGATTCCGGCTGCTTTGTGTATGTCTATGATTAAATACGCTATGGATAGTTTACCTGAGGGAAGCTTAGAACCAAACCTTGTGTTAGAAAGTCTAAATCGTGTAGTGGAACAAAATGTCGATCCTACGATGTTTATTACAATGTTTTATGGGATGTACAACATGCTCAATCATACCTTTTATTATTCATCAGCAGGTCATGAACCAGGATTCTTTTATAATCATCGAACAAAGAGATTTGAAGAATTATATGCAAAGGGACTAGTGCTCGGTGTGGATAAAAAAACGAAGTATCGCCAGTATAAAAAAAGAGTGGAAGTTGGAGATGTCATTCTCCTGATGTCTGACGGTGTGACAGAGTGTCGAACGAAAGAGGGTTTTATTGAAATTGAGACATTAATTGGCTACATCGAACAATATATCCATTTAGAGGCGCAAGAAATGGCTAACAAGGTATATAGAGATCTAGAATATTTGCAAGAATTCCAATTGCGTGATGATTTTACGTTGATTATTTTAAAACGAGTGCAATAAACATAGGTTTAAAGTGAGTAATATCGGGTAGAAATTTAAGATGTAAAATCGATCATGTCTCCAAGAAGAGGTGGATGAAATGAATATTACTATTAATGTAGAAGAAATGGACGAATTGACAAAGGTGTATATTGCAGGGGAACTTGATGTATATACAGCACCTGAACTGCAAGAAGCTGTTTTTCCGCATGCCAAATCGAATCAAACTTTAATTATTGACTTGACTGAAGTCACCTATTTGGATAGTACTGGTTTAGGGATTTTTGTCGGCTTATTCAAAAGCTTAAATGCAAAGAATGGGACGCTTCAATTAGTTGGGTTATCTGGAAGGCTAAAACGACTGTTTGATATTACAGGACTGTCCGATATTATGAATATTCATTCTGAAGTAGAAGGTGGCGTATAACAATGAAAGATTTTGAATACATCGAGATGAAAATCCCTGCCAAGCCGGAATTTGTAGGGGTGATTAGACTTACATTGTCCGGGATCGCCAGCCGAATGGGTTTTACATATGATGCGATTGAAGATTTAAAAATAGCGACAAGTGAAGCGATTACGAATGCTGTTCAACATGCCTATAAAGACAGTGAGGAGGGAGAAGTGATTGTTGGCTTCGCGTTATATAGTAAACACTTAGAAGTGATGGTAGCAGATCATGGTCAAAGCTTTAACTTCTTAAACACAAAAAAATCTCTAGGTCCATACACTGATCATTCTGTCGAGTTTTTGCGCGAAGGAGGATTGGGGTTATTTCTCATTGAAACATTAATGGATGAGGTGAAAGTTCACCAAAATGAAGGGATTACTTTGTTGATGACAAAGTATCTTGAAGGAGAGCAGGTGGAGAGGGATGTACAAGCCATCTCAACCTAACCAGCAATCCAAAAAACAAACACTTGAATGGATTCAAGTGTATCAACAAAAAAACGATGAAGAAGCACAAGAAAAGCTAGTGAAACATTATCAAGGACTAGTAGAGTCGATTGCTCGGAAATATTCCAAAGGAAAAAGCTATCACGAAGATATTGTCCAAGTGGGAATGATGGGTCTTCTTGGTGCAATTAGAAGATACGATGATTCTTATGGGAAAAGCTTTGAAGCGTTTGCGATCCCGACAATCATAGGGGAAATTAAACGTTTTTTACGAGATAAAACATGGAGTGTACATGTTCCCAGACGGATTAAGGAGCTTGGACCGAAAATTAAGTCGACAGTGGAAGAGTTAACAACAAGCTTGCAACGATCACCAAAAGTAGAGGAAATCGCCCGTCATCTTGAAATATCTGAAGAGGAAGTGCTGGAGGCGATGGAGATGGGAAAAAGTTATCAAGCATTATCTGTAGATCACTCCATTGAAGCCGATTCTGATGGAAGTACAGTCACTCTTCTTGATATCGTTGGCAATCAAGATGAAGGATACGAAAGAGTCGATCAACGCCTCGTTCTTAACAAGGTTCTTCATGTGCTATCTGATCGAGAGCGGCAAATCATTCAATGCACTTACATAGAAAATATGAGTCAAAAGGATACAGGTGAAAAATTAGGTATCTCACAAATGCATGTGTCTCGATTACAGCGAAAAGCCATTAAAAAGCTAAAAGAAGCGATTGAGAAGGAGTCACTCTCAACGGAGCGATTATCCTAATGATTTATTATTACAGTTAACAAGTTAGTAACCTGCTTTAGTAATCGCAGGTTTTTTCTCGTTGTTTAATTTTAGTGTTGAATACTTCAGATCTGTTAAAATAAAGTAATGAAGAAATGGAGGCGAAAGCATGTCTGAAGAAAAGGTTCATGATCGCGAAAGCATTTTAAAGAAAGTCGCTCAAGAAGAAAATATTGAGTTAAAGAAGGTACGTGCCGTTATTTCGTTAATTGAAGAAGGGGCTACAGTACCTTTTATCGCGCGATACCGTAAAGAAATGACGGGAGCTCTAGATGAAGTAGAAATCCGTACCCTTATGAATCGTTATACATATGTACAAAACCTTGTTCAGCGAAAAGAAGAAGTGATTCGCTCGATTGAGGAGCAGGGAAAGCTGACGAAGGAATTAAAAGCTAATACTTTAGCTGCTGATAAAATGCAAGTCGTTGAAGACTTATATCGTCCGTATAAGCAAAAGAGACGGACAAAAGCGTCTATTGCAAAAGAAAAAGGGCTAGAACCATTGGCTGAATGGATGCTATCTTTACCCACTTCACCTACTATTGAAGAAGAAGCAAAAAAATATATTTCAACAGAGAAAGAAGTCGCTTCAATAGAAGAAGCTATCCAAGGAGCGACAGATATTATTGCAGAGACAGTAGCAGATAATGCACAAATTCGAGAATGGATTCGAAAGGAGACGTTCCGTACTAGTGTGATTCAATCTTCTCTGAAAAAAGACGCAGAAGATGAAAAGAACATTTTTGAAATGTACTATTCATATGAAGAGCCAGTAGCTCGGATCGTTCCTCATCGCATCCTTGCTCTAAATCGTGGAGAAAAAGAAGCTGTGTTAAAGGTTGCTATTCAAGCAGATATCGAAAAAATGGTGCGTTATTTAACAAAACAATATATTAAAAATGAACAGAGCTCAGCAGCTGCTTTTGTATGTGATGCATTGCAGGATGCTTACAAACGGTTAATTCAACCTTCTATTGAACGAGAGGTGCGAAATGAATTAACTGAAAAAGCGGAAGATCAAGCCATTCATATTTTTTCAGAAAACTTAAGAAAACTACTTCTCCAGCCGCCATTGAAAGGGAAGACAGTGCTAGGTGTTGATCCGGCCTATCGGACAGGTTGCAAGCTTTCAGCAGTTGATGAAACGGGAAAAGTGCTATACATCGGTGTCATCTACCCCCATCCACCTAAAGCGAAAAGAGCAGAAGCTGAGAAACTATTCAAGCAAATATTAGATCAATACGAAATAGAATTAGTGGCTGTTGGGAATGGAACAGCTTCAAGGGAAACAGAACAATTCGTCGTAGATATGATTAAATCAAGCGAGAAGCCAATCGCTTATATGATTGTCAACGAAGCAGGGGCAAGTGTATATTCAGCGTCAGATATAGCACGTGAAGAATTTCCGGATCTTCAAGTAGAAGAAAGAAGTGCTGTTTCTATTGCTCGCAGACTGCAAGACCCATTAGCTGAATTAGTGAAGATTGATCCGAAATCAGTCGGTGTTGGCCAATACCAGCATGATGTTTCTCAGAAGAAGTTAAATGACTCATTAACCTTTGTCGTCGAAACAGCCGTGAACCAAGTCGGTGTTAATTTAAATACTGCTTCCGCTTCCCTTTTGCAATATGTTGCAGGGCTCAACAAAACCGTAGCCAATAACATTGTTAAATTTAGAGAAGAAAACGGTAAATTTACTCAGCGATCCCAAGTGAAAAAAGTGCCTCGACTTGGAGCGAAAACCTTTGAACAAAGTATAGGCTTTTTGAGAATATTAACAGGAAAAGAAAAGCTTGATCGA